>JALWQD010000158.1:0-14373 GCA_026994735.1 Gammaproteobacteria bacterium
TCGATTCACCTCACCGGCACCAATAATCAATGACTTTTCGTGATGCCTGTGTTCTCGTAAATAAGGTACAGACATCGTCAACACCTGCGGGGCATCACCGCTTCGCGCACATCCTGCAATCAGACGCTAACCACAGCGCTTAATCATCACCTCGCCACACGTACGTAATTGCCACAGTGATTAGTGGGTGACTGACAGACAAGGTCAGACTATTCAGGCAGCCCCACCCATATCATGGTTATTATCGCTATGCCGATATTGATTATAAAGGCACGATCAAACCAGGGATAACGGACATGCAGACTCAAATCAGGCAGCTGGCTCAAGAAGCGGGCAATGACGTCGACATCTCACATTTTATTCTCGATAAATTTGTTCGTGAGATGCCGCTGCTACCCAATATTGTCACGCGCTTGCTGACTATCGATCGGGATTCTGATAACTATTTTGATACATTAACCACCCTGGCTGAACTTGATCCCTGCTTTGCCATCAAGATCATCAACATGGCCAATTCCGTCTATTTCAAACCGGATCATGAAATATCCCGGATTTCGCACGCACTGAGTCGTATCGGGGCCAATACGATATCGGAAGTGATCAGTAATATGTCGATCATGCGTGTTTTCATGCCAACAAATGATGATCAGCGCTATCTCTGGGTACATGCCATTGAAACCGCGCTTTGCAGCCGCTTCATTACCCGCTTGTTAGCTGATGCCCGTGGCCTTGCTGATGAGGCCTATCTTGCCGGTTTATTACATGATGTTGGCCGCTTTGTCATGCTTGAGAATACGCCCGGGGATATGGCCAAGGTCGATTCGACCCATTGGCATACACCGAAGGAACTCGTTTCTGCCGAGCAAAACCTCTACGGCTATAACCATGCCGAACTGGGGAGTAAAATCTGCACACAGATCCAACTCCCCGACCTGCTAAACCAGGTAATTCGCAGGCACCATAGCAACCAGCTCAATAAACCGGGCCTTACCCTTGAACCACAGACACGGCTATTAATCCAGATTGTTCAGATCAGCGATCTTTTCAGCACAATTATTCTCCGTGACCCGAACATCAATCACTGGAAACACGGACAACTTTGTCAACAAATAGAAATGCGCTGTCTTAATATGGCCTGCTCTGATTTACGCCTCAACCCGGAAACATTGGCAGACCAGGTTCGTCAACTGCAAATCGATACCGAAACCAGGGTCAGACAGTTAGGCATTTTTGCCAGAGATAATGTCTTTATGCCTATCCGGGCAGGCAACGCCGGATGAACAATATCGGTCATGCATACATTAGGACCACCTCAGCAAAATCGCTCGTAAAAAAACGCCGGATGGTGCCTGGCCATAAAAGCAGTAAGTGATGGGTATCATCTTTTCATTTTGTAATTTTTTCCAACATCAAGGCGACTTCTTGCACTGAATCGCCGCAATAAAAAAGGCGGCAAATCTGGCTTGCCGCCTTTACTATTTTTCTCTCTTTAGGCAGCAGAAGATTTGCTGCTCCGCCTCAGTAAACACGGCTTACAGCCACATTCAAGAACGCGCCTTCATGCAGCCTTGATAACGACGGTCATGGCAGGGAGTAGCATAAAGCTTTGATATTTCATCATTACTTTGTCTAAATACAGGCCCTTTATCACCTGATGCGGCTCTGCATTCATCCGTCTTAACGGCCTTTCCTTTCGTCTTCTCAAGCATAGCGAACTCCTTCCTTTGCTTTTGACACCCAACCCGCCTTGCCGAGACAAGGCGATCCGTGGCAAACCCGCCACCAAACCCTGAACAGGTACCCCACTCGAAGGCAGGATAACAGACAAAATGCTATCATTGTCAAGTAGATACTATCCTTTCTCTCTCCGTCTTCATGAAGCCTGCAAAATACGTTTGTTTAATGACAGCCACAAAAAAGCCGCGATAAACGCGGCTTTTTTGATCAGAGAGCATACAACACTCACGATGACGATTAGCGTTTCCAGCCACTGACCATAATAAAAGGACTCGGGGGCTCCATCTGCTCAGATTTAACGTCGACAAAGCCGACATCACGAAGAATATCTTCCATCTCGGTCGTCGAATAGGACGAACCAGCCATGGTGTTGATGATTTGATTGACACCAATCAATGCCGCCAGTGAAGGTCCTTTCTTGTCGGCATGGAGCAGCTGCTCCTGAATCAGGATAACGCCATCCTTGTTCATCGAGTCATAGCACTTCTGCAACAAGGCACGAATATTCTCTGGCGATTCCTGGTTAGTCATCGAAGAAAGCAACATGGCATCATTACCGGGGCCAATGTTGAGGCTGTCGGTATTGTAATCACCAGGAAGCAACTTAACGGTGTCCTGCATATTGTATTGATCGACAATTTCCGCAGCAATCTGCAAATTTTGCTCACGATCCATGGCAACAGCCTTCAAACCTGGATAGGCTTCGCAAAATTTAATGGCAAAGGTCGCTGGCCCACAGCCAACATCCATAATCTGTTTCTTGCCGCTGAGATCAAAAAGTTTAGTCAACACATCAGACTGTGACAGGGCACGGTTATGCATGCCCATCATGTAATCACGAGTTTCCTGGTCCGAATATTCCTTATGCATCAGCGCCGAAGGCTTGCCTGTTTTAACAGTATCGTAGAGACCACCCCAGGCTTCATACCAGTTTTCGAACATATAGACGATACCGCCCTGGTAAAACTTGCTCGATTGGGCGAGGAAGGTCTTGGTAAACTCGTTGTTCATGAAGGTATCGCCATCGCGATCGAGAAAACCGATCGAGACCAGGGCACTTAACAAGGCCCCCAAACAACGACGATCCGATTCCGTTTCACGCGTCAGGGTGTCGAGATCCTTCGACCCATCACTGAGCAAATTAAAGATATCCAGCCGATTGGCGGCATGCAAAACACAGGAATTCCAGTAAGCCGATGCTACCTGCATAACCTTCATAGGATCCATGCCCTCAGGCAGATCCCAACTGCTTGCGCCGCTCTTCTTGTCCCAGGAACCAGACATTAATACCCCCTAACAAGGTGAATTTATTGATAAAAATAAACGCCGGATTATATCCAAAAATAGCCGCTCTGTCCAGAGTCGGCACCTTAACAACGACGCGATCTTGCCTTTACATTAATTCTTGTCGTCCTGCGGGAGCCTGTCTTGGCCCTCTAACGGACTGACATAGCCAGCCGCACGAATGGCAACAGTATTTCGGATACGCGTACAAACCTTACCGTCTGCACGCCGGTACGACATCATAAAACAGGGGTCTGAGCGCTGCTTTTCACGCAGTTCTTCCTCTATCGACAGCTGCAGATCCTCAGGAAAGTCGAATTCAAGGATTAAAGCGGAATTTCCAACACGGATAAAATCAAATTCGAGACGCTTGGCTGCAACACGATACCCTGGAAACCGGTGCAAGCAAGCAAGCGCAGGGATCGGGTCAGCAAGACAAGCCTGGCTACCGCCAAACATATTACCGAGGCCATTACGAACAAAGCGTCCGAGAGGCAAACGAATACGCACATGCCCCCAATCAGTCGAACATTCCAGCACTCGGATTCGCATCAACCAAAAAGGAGGATAAAGAGCCAGACGTCTTTTTGACGTTAATACGTTCACCAAAACCCAGTGCCACAAAGATTGTCTGTTGTTGTTCACGCCCCACTCCGCTACGTCACCGCGCATGCCGAACCGGCTTTCCATACAGATTCGACGGATAAATCACGAATCCTTGCTAACAGCATCGCTCATGAGGCGGAGAAAGGGAAGGGCACGATTTGCAGGCAGAAAGTGGCGTAAATCGCCAGCTCCAGCCGGCAAGTCCTGACGCACACTACCATCCGGATTAACGACAAATATTCTCGGCACATAATCACCCGCCCGCAAAAATTTCTCATCAACAACCAAGCCCGGCTGATCAACGTCCTGTCGCGCCATAACCAGCCCATGACTGGCTGCAATCACATCCGGATTGCGAAAAATTGACTGATACGCATGGCAGGTCGGGCACCACTCGGCAAAGAAAATCATCATCATCGGTTTACCACTTTCCTGCGCCTTCAATAAACCCTGGCGATAGTCATACCAGGTGATTTCATCATCATTCCAGTCTACTGCCTGACGGCCAACCGCAGTTGCCGCGACAATGTGTGCCGATGGCAAGGCCAGCGGCTCAAACACTTGCCGGTAAACACTGAAAGACGAACGTTCACTCTCTGCCAGGGCCTCACTCAACCAGTGCCGGGCCTGGCCAGCAGCAAGTGACTCCAGCCGGGCAGCGAAAAAACGACGGTAAAAAGCATCGGGTTCAACAATAAGCTCGACCTGTAATTGCTCACCAGCAACAGTGGCGGATGTCTGATATTCGAAAATTTTTGTCTCATCAGGCGCTATCCGCGTATCGTAACGTTCTGCTGTCAGGTCCAGGCTGAGTTCACGGCCAATATAAGCCTCTTGTACACTACCCTTGATGGTGCGGCCTTGCTTGTCCAGCATCTCTGCCCGCACCACAATTCTGGCTGTTGCATAGGTCGGAAAAAGATGCCCGGCCCCCTGATTTTCAATGGCTATTCTTGCCTTGAATAAATTCTTTCCGGAAACAATCTCCCGCTCAACACTGACAGCCATAGCCTGTTGCACCATGCTACGGTCATGAATGCCTCGCCAGAGATGGCGCCGTTTTGGCATATGACAATCCTGGCATTGGACGCCTGCACGCGCATAGCGACTCGCCTGCCATTCTCGATAGGTATCTTCAATAAGCTTGCCGTTGAGAGCAAAACCTGTCGACGAAAATTGATGGCAGCGCTGGCAAAAAGCCGAATTCAGGAATGCGGAACTGGCAACAAAACCAGCATGTGAACCCTTGCCCTTAATGACACCGCCAGCCCGAGGTGTCGCTGGAGGACCAAAACGGCGATGCTTACGTACATGGCAGCCGGCACAAACCAAACCTTGCTGAACAAGGCCGGCTTGCGTCACCGATCCCGATTGTTCAGCCAGCGGAGCATGACAGGAGCGACATATTTTTCCGCTTTCAGGATCAGTGACATCAAGGTCCAGCAACTGCCCTAGCAAGCCCGGCCCCATGCTTCGACTGTGGCGGCTACCCTGCCAATCTGCATATTGATCGGGATGACAACGGCCGCAGTCAACGGCTGCCAATGACGCTTCCAAAGGACTAAAAGCACCCGGTGGAGGGCCCATAGCAGGCAGCGCTTGCGGCCAGTGCCGAACAAGAAAACGGGCTTCCTCCGCCGTTGGCATAGCCGCAGTATAGCTGCCAACATCACGCTGACCGGCACTCTTTACCGTATCATTCTGCTGCTCCCGACTACAGGCAGATATGAGTACTATCGCAGCGACAAGATATAACTTGCTGCACATACTATTCATAGCACCTCGCAACGCTACAATGCAGATCGCATGCCACAGCCTGACCATAAACGCTAGTAATAACAGCCCATCCAGACAACCACTATTGTCGCCTATGGCGTCCTTTGTCAGAGAGGCAATATCAGACTACCCATAATCACATATGGCAAGGGTTCATTGCTTTCCCTTTGGCATGGCAAGGATTCTTCATGTGGCACGGGTTCATTGCTTTCCCTTTGGCATGGCAGGGATTCTTCATGTGGCACGGATTCATCGCCATCCCTTTGGCATGACAGGGATTCTTCATGTGGCAAGGGTTCATTGCTTTCCCTTTGGCATGGCAGGGATTCTTCATGTGGCACGGGTTCATTGCTTTCCCTTTGTCATGACAGGGATTCTTCATGTGGCAAGGGTTCATTGCTTTCCCTTTGGCATCACAGGGATTCTTCATGTGGCACGGATTCATCGCCATCCCTTTGGCATGGCAGGGATTCTTCATCATGCTGTTATCAGCCAATATGACTTTTTCAGGAACAGTCTGCATGGCAATAATTGCGCCAGACTCTGCCCAGGCTGCCGGTGATAGCAATGTCGCCAGCAGCAAAAAGAGTATCGTTAGTTTTATCTTGTTCATCATTTTCTCCTTAGTTGACGTATTATCAAGCGCCCAAAATAATCAACCCCCGTCACACTATCCGGCGACGTGTAATCATCAGGCTCAAGACAAGGGCAAAAACAATATGATTGATAAGGCTGAGGAGGCCAGCATACTTCTGTCCACCGCCACTGCCTGCACATGGATTGCCTGCCGAACACGGGTTCGCCATAGCACGCTGGCATGGGTTCTGAGCCCGGCCGTGACTGCCCGCGCAAGGATTGACCGGAGAGCAAGGGTTTTTCATCGCACAAGGGTTGGCCGCTGAACACGGATTCGCCATAGTACGCTGGCATGGATTCTGAGCCTGGCTGTGTCTGCCCGCGCAGGGGTTGACCGGAGAGCAGGGGTTTTTCATCGCACAAGGGTTGGCTGTCACCGGCGAGTTCCCGGCAACCATGCTGGCGGCAAGCGGCATCGCCACTACGGCCATAACGGTAATGACAAAGCCAAAGATTACTCCTTTCGTCAACCAATGCCAATCCAGCGCAGAAAAAAGAAGACTGAAAACAACGGCATAGACTATGCCGACACTCAGATGCGCCATAATACCAACGGTATAGCGCATACTGTCACTCACTTCAGGACCGGCAATCATCGTACCCAGTCCGGCGAGAATATTCGTGCCAGTCAGTAACATCGTCACAGTCACAACAAGGGTTGCCACAGCGCCTGCGACAAATACTCCAGGCCAGGAAATCGGCTCGTATGTCTGTTCTTTATCCACGGTATCGTCCTCCCTTCGCCTGCAAATGTCGCTAGAGTAGTCGTAACGAAGAACAAAGGCTTACCAATAAATTTTACGCCTTGATAATGGCAGACGAAGAGCGCCTAAAGCGGGTGCATCCCGAGATTAATGGCTGTTGATTGCTATCACCGGCTGATGCCGATATGATATTGCCAGTGGAGTTTTTTCTGGGCAGTTAACAGGCAAAACATATACGTTCAGGAGAGAATCCTATGAATCGTCACATGACACTTACAGCCGCTTCACTGCTAGCAGTGATCTTACTGTCTGCTCCCCTGCAGGCAGTCTTCGCCGCAACTGTCAATATTGGCGCACTCACAGCCTCAACTCCCTATATCAATCCGGTAGCACAAGGGCCGGGCAACTTCAGTGACATCTACAACTTCAGTGTTACTGGACAGAATCATGCCATTATCAATGCCACTGCTGTCGATCTGGCACCTTTCTATAGCATCAGTGGCCTGTCATTAAGTCTCTTTGATGCCCCGGATGCAGTCGGGACACCGTTGGCCAGCGGCTCAACCATCAGCTGGTTGCTTGCTGACGGTAATCATTCTTTTCGAATTGATGGCCAGGCTGACGGCACTGGCGGTGGTTTTTATACAGCAGCCATTGCTGTCTCACCGGTACCACTGCCTGCGGCTTTCTGGCTCATGTTAAGTGCACTGGCGGGCATAGGCGGCCTGCTCATCAGAACGTCAATAACACCTGCCCTGGCATTGTCTGTCCTGCCCAAGTAACCAGCAAGAAAACAAGCACCGGACTGCCGACCCCTGATGCCGGCAACGCAATACCGCTACGAAAAAACAACGCTTAATCTTCTTTCCTGCCAGACATATTATTTGTCACTGCCTGAGCTTCTTTAGCCGCATCTTCTTCTCTTCTGCGCCTGCGATTACGTTTATCATCAAAGGCAAACAAGGCCAGCAAACCAAGTACCAAACCAATAACTACGAGTTGAATAATAATGCCCTTAAGCATACTTCCTTCCTCCTGATAACCAACACCATCACCGCGCCCATCGCCAATTAAAACAAGGTATCATCTTCAAAACCGATCGGCTGAGCAGATATAGCAGAATGCCGGCTGAATCAGCAAGCAGGTCAAGCAATGAAAATGACCGTGTCGGCAGCATATACTGAACAAGCTCGATGAGCAGACCATAGGCCAGCAAACTTGAACATTTCAGGTAATCAAAAGCTCGTTTGGGAAAAGAAAAATCGAGCAGTAGCGCCAGCACGACAAAAGCCATCGCATGATTCAGTTTGTCCCAGCCAAAAAGATCAAGGCTACGCTCTGCCGGTATCGTCGCCAGATAAAATATCACTGTCACAGCAATAACCAATGGCAGGCGATAATACAATAAACTATGGGGTGGGGAAGGCATATTTTCTCAAGTATTCTGCTAAATGGCGATGGTAACCGCTATCTCCGGACATCCATTCCGGGTGCCCGTTTTCTACCGGCAAAATAGCCTCGCTATCCGGGTGGCCAACTCATCTGGCGGCCAGCCAACAAATGCAGGTGCAAGTGAAAAACTTCCTGCCCTCCCTCTTCATTACAGTTGAAAACTGTCCGGTAACCCGCCTCAGCCAGACCTTCCTGTGCCGCCAATCTCTGTGCCAGCAAAACCATCTTGCCAAGCACAAGCTGGTCGTCACTGACAAGATCATTGAGGCTGGCAATATGTTGCTTGGGAATAATCAGGATATGACAGGGAGCCTGGGGATTGATATCACGAAAAGCCAGTAATTGGTCGTCTTCGTAAACCGTGTCAGGCGCAATCTCACCGGCAACCATTCGACAAAACAGGCAATCCGTCATTTTATTCTCCAACATTCTTCAAAGCAATGATAACCACACTTCAGAGTACTGGCCGTTATTCTACACATTGACCCTGACAAGCTCACTATCAGTACGACCATCTGCATACAAGCATAAACGACGATAACCTGGACGCTCATCAGCAAGCGCAAATTCATTGCTCTGACAGGCAAATTGCATCGCCGTTGAAGGTGTTGCCCAACAGTCTACACCTTGCCGTCGGGCAAAAAAATCTTGGTGAATATGACCCCAGACCACCGTTTGAACCTGCTCATGTGAAGCAAGCAGTTCAAACACAGCGTCCGGATTATCAACATTCAAGCCCTCGTCAAGCCAACGGCTGCCACAGGGGATCAAGGGATGATGCAGGCATAGCATGGTCGGCGTCGACGAAAACCGGCGCAATACCTTCGCCAGCGCGGCCAACGATTCGGCCGAACAATGGCCGCCAACCTGTCCTGCAACCGTGGAATCCATAAAACACAGCAACCAGTCACGCTGGCGACTTGCCGACAGCGTGAACAGTGGGCGCCGATTGAGACAACGATGCAACAGCGCGGCATCATCATGATTACCAGGCAGGCAATAGACCGGGCACTGCAAGCGGGATAAGTAGCGATAAAAACGCCGATAGCTGGCTTTGCTCGCATCTTGGGAAATATCACCGGTAGCCACAACCAGATCGATCGGTTCCTGCCGCAGCTGATCAACAACCCGCTGCAGATTACGATCTGGCGAGCAGCCACGAAAATCAGCATCAGGGTCTGCCAAGAGATGACAATCACTGATTTGCACTACCCTCAGTGGCATCATCAACGGGATGCTTTCCTGGCTACCTGATTTCGCAGATAGACTGGTAACGCCAGATGGGCCTCCACTTGTGCACCTGAAGCAAGCATCGGTAATGCCAATTCTGCAATATAGCGAGCCTCCGGCAATGCCGTTCCGGCCCAGCCAGTCAAACGATGCCCCATGCGCTGATGCAGTTGCGAACCATACGTTGCCCAGCCACTGCCAACACCGTACCAAAGTCCTTGATCAGGAATAACGACATCTTGCGGAGCGCAAACGACTTCATCAACCAACGGCAACAGATGACCACTGTCGACCTGATACGCTGCCCAGTACACCTCCTGCATCCGCGCATCAATGGCGCATAATACTTGTCTCTCACCACGCTCCCGCCAAGCAGCCCAAGCCATTGCCGCCAAGGTTGAAACGGGTATCACCGGCAAGTTAACCGCATAGGCCAGCCCCTGAGTCACTGCCGCGGCAATACGTAACCCGGTAAATGCGCCAGGGCCGCGGGCGAAGGCAATCGCATCAAGCGAGGATAGTGTCACGCCAGCTTCTGCCAATATCTCCTCAACCATCGGCAAAATTAACCGGGTGTGTTGACGGGGAGCAAACTGATAGCGTGCGATCATCTGTCCATCAAGACTCAAAGCAGCTGAACATGCCTCTGTCGCTGTATCAATGGCAAGGATAGACTGACTCATGAAGCGCCTTCAAGGATAGCCGCATCGGCACGCATTGCAGAAAAAAAGGCCTCCACAGCTATTAAATCCTGGCAACGCTGCATTGCCGGCAAATTATTGAGGAAAGTTTTACCGTAACCACGCGTCAACAGACGCGGATCACAAAGAACCAATACCCCTTGATCATGAATGTCACGAATCAAACGACCGGCCCCCTGTTTAAGAGCAATCACAGCCTGTGGCAGCTGTAATGAACGAAAAGGATTGCCACCGTGCAGGCGCAACTGTGTCGAGCGTGCCTGGAAAACAGGATCATCCGGACTGGCAAAGGGCAGTTTATCAATAATGACACATGACAAGGCCTCACCACGCACATCAACCCCTTCCCAGAAGCTCGCCGTGCCTAATAATATGGCATTCCCCTGCTCGCGAAAATGCTGTAGCAACAGACCTCTCGGCATCTCACCCTGTATCAATAGAGGATAAGGAAGTTTCTCACTCTGTAAACGCTGCGCAGCCTTACGCAAGGCCTGATGGCTGGTAAAGAGAAAAAAAGCACGGCCACCACTGGCCCGGAGAACCGGCAAAGCAACATCGACAACCTGGTCATTGTAATCACGCTGCGAGGGTTCGGGCAGGTTCTTGGGTAAATACAGTAATGCCTGACGTCGATAATCGAAAGGACTGGACCAATAGCCACTGTCATATTCATCGATGCCTAAACGTGTTGCAAAGTGACTGAAATCTTTACCAACGGCCAATGTCGCCGACGTAAATACCCAGCGGGCATCGGCATAATGGGTCATCTGTTCGCGAAAGGCATCGGCACTGTCGATCGGCGTTCGATGCAAGCGAAAACCTTGCCCGCTATTCTCATACCAGCGAATGAAATCATCGTCTTGACCATCCACAATGGCTGTCAGCACAAGCGCCAGCTGAAGACAGCGTTGACGGCAATTTTCCAGGCCTTTGCTGCGTTCGGCCATCAACTCGAGAGCAGCGGTTAACTGCCGCAGACATTCTTTAAGCTGTACAACAGCATCTCGGGTTGCTGGCTGTTGCGAGACGCTTTGCCAGGCACCGCGCTGATTGCTTGTCCCGAAACTCCGCCGTAGCACATCCACTTGATCATGAAGTTCATCGGCAAGGTCACCGAGGGCCTGCGCCTCGGGTGCCTCATGAGCCTGACAGCGGACGATATCTCTGGCCAGGATGCGCAGACGATGAGCACTGATCATCTGACCAAAAAACTGGCTTGCCAACTCGGGCAATTGATGCGCTTCATCAATGATGATTGCCTGACAAGCCGGCAGCAGCTCACCATGGCCTTCATTGCGCAAGCGCATATCTGAAAACAATAAATGGTGGTTGATAACGACGATATCAGCATTTTGCGCCAGACGTCTGGCTTCAATCACATGACAGCGGTCATAGTCACCACATTCCTGGCCGAGGCAATTATCCGTCGTCGATGTCACCTGCGACCAGATAGGCGAATCACCAGGGACATCCTCAATTTCCTCAATATCACCTGACCGTGTGCGCCCGGCCCAGGCGCTAATACGCAACAATTGACTTTGTTGCTGCAAGGGCAATTGACCGGATTGGCGGCACATTTCCAAACGATAGCGACAAAGGTAATTGCTCCGCCCCTTGAGCATCGCCAGTTGCCTGGGCCGACCCAGCGCCTTGCAAACCATAGGCAGATCACGGAGAAAAAGCTGCTCCTGCAATGTCCGTGTACCGGTCGAAACAATCACCGGCCCTTCTGTCTGACAAGCGGGCACCAGATAGGCATAAGTCTTGCCTGTACCGGTGCCTGCTTCACAAATCAAACGGCAACCAGCCTGCGAGAACGTAGTGGCGACTGCAGTCGCCATCTGTTGTTGCGCAGCACGCACCTGAAAACCCTGGATCAGGTCAGGAAAAGGGCCTTCCTGGCCAAGCAGATGGGCAACATCGGACAATCCGTTCATCACTGATCGTAACTAGGTAGCGCAGCGGTAACAATCATGCTGGCGCAACAAGCTACTCATCCAGGACTGGCAGCGAATAGGCTGCAATTCTGCTGGCAATATTGTCAATGCCCTGAAAGACCATCTTTTTTATTCTGCCAAAGCGCATCGGCATCCTCGCGGCCTGTTTCACGCGTCCAAGCCAATCGAGCAATACGGCGAAACCGAGCGACCGACATCGCCCCCCGGCGACTGCGTTTGCCTTCATTCAGTGCTTCTTCGATAACGGGCCGTTCTGCCTCATAGATCTCAAATGGCTCAAGGTCTGCATCCATCAGTACAAGGACAACACTATCCCATTCCTGATCAAGCCGTAACTGTCCAATTCTTTGTCCTGTTTTTTCTTCCGAAAAAATTGTCCGTCCTTTAATCTGTATTCGTTTCCCTGCTCTCTCACCCTGACCCACGGCATCGTAGCCCGAAGCCGTGACGGCTTCGAGACCGAGTAGCCGAATGGCATCATGGACACAGACCTCCGTACTGATTCCCGCCAGAGTCTTCCCTGTTGTACGACGGTACTCTGCGGCCAGACGACGTGCCTCGGCAATCAGTTTATCAACAGAATAGACCCCCATAGCGGTCTCTGGCCTTTGTTAGTCAATTAGTGCCATTCTAGCATCCTCAATTTCCCTCAGATAGCGCCGCTAGCGTATTCTTGCTGGAACACGTAAATTTCATTCCCGGACAACTATCCGGGCACAACTGAGCTGGTTATCTGCAGTAACTCCTGAGACACTCTCCTTGTCTGCGGTCTTAAATAGGACATCACTGTCATGAATCTGCCAGATAGACACCAAGCACTCATCAATGGCCTGCTCGATAGTCGCTGCTATCAGCACCCTGTCGCAGAGATAACACTCATTGAGACACACATATCCTCGCTCATCCTAACCGGAGACTATGTCTACAAGATCAAGAAACCGCTCTCTCTCGGCTTTCTTGATTTCTCAACATTGGCACTGCGTAAACATTATTGTCAGGAAGAGGTTCGTCTAAACAAACGGCTTGCGGGGAACCTCTATCTTGCTGTCGTCACCCTCTCGTATGCCAGTAATGGCCAAGTGGTTATTGATAGTGATGGTGACGAAACCATCATCGATTATGCCGTCATGATGCGTCAATTCGATAATCAACAGCAGCTAGACCACTGCCTTGAGCGTGACCAGCTAACTAAAGAGCACTGTCGTGTGCTCGGACAACGCCTAGCCATTTTTCATGAACACTGCCCTGCAACGACCGGTAATGACGATACGTTTGGTACCGGCACCACTATCCAGGCTGCCAGCTCAGATAATTTCCGCGACTGCCTCAAACTCAGTACAAGCCCTCATGAGTGCCGCCGCCTAGAGCAATTACAACAGTGGAGCGGCAACCAAAATATTGCCTTCACCACGTACCTTAATCAACGCCGGCAACAAGGACACGTGCGCGAATGTCACGGGGATCTGCATCTGGCAAATATAGTCCTGATCGACGACCAGGCAATCCCTTTTGACTGCCTCGAATTCAATCCATCGCTGCGCTGGATCGATACCATCAATGAAATAGCTTTCTTAACGATGGATCTCCATGGCCACAACGCCGCCGCACTGGCCAACCATATCCTCAATGCCTATCTGGAAACTTCTGGCGACTATCAGGGTGCTGCCTTACTCCACTACTACGAAGTCTACCGAGCCATAGTGCGAGCCAAGGTTTGTGCCATCAGACGCCAACAGGCAAATACGGATACGGCGGCTTTAAGTGCGGAATTCAATGGCTATCTTGATCTCGCAGAACAACGCTGCCGCCAGCGCTCTCCTTTCCTGATGATTACACATGGGCTCTCAGGATCAGGCAAGAGTGTCATCAGCAGCCATTTGCTCGCACGTGTGGAAGCCATCCGTATCCGCGCAGATGTTGAACGTAAACGCCTCTTTCCCAACGCCGACAAGCGCTACCAGGCAGCGGCCACCAAAGCCACCTATGAGCACCTTCAAAGCCTGGCCAAATCGCTCCTCCTTGGCGGCCACAGTGCGCTTATTGATGCCAGCTTTCTTGACAGTCAACACCGCCATAACTTTCATCAGCTTGCCACTGAACTTGCTATCCCTTTCGTTATCCTCCATACCCATGCCGATACTGATCAGCTGCGTCAATGGATCTGTGAGCGCAATCTTGCCGCCAACGATCCTTCCGAAGCCACTCTCGACGTCCTCGAACAGCAAATCAAAAACTATCAGCCGCTGGGCGAACAAGAACTGCCCTTTACCATCACCATCGATAGTAGCC
>JALWQD010000158.1:14383-22991 GCA_026994735.1 Gammaproteobacteria bacterium
ATTCGATATCTAAGGGGAAATCATGTCCAAACTTGTCAAACCTCATGGCGGCGGCGCGCTGCGGCCTTTATTGCTCACAGGCAGTGCACTTGCTGCCGAACTCGAGCGCGCGGAAGGACTGGCAAAAGTCACCATTGGCTCGCGTGAAGCGGGTGATTTGATCATGCTCGGTATTGGTGGTTTTACGCCTCTTGATGGTTTCATGACCCACGCTGACTGGCAAGGCATCTGTGATAATTATCAGATGGCAAATGGTCTCTTCTGGCCGATACCGATAACCCTGTCAACCGACAGCAAGAATGCCGACAGCCTGGCCATCGGCGCTGAAATTGCCCTCGTCAGCGAAGAAACTGGCGCAATCATGGCCACAATGCAGCTCACGGAAAAATACCCGATTGATAAGGCCCACGAGTGCATGAGCATTTTCAAGACCACCGATGATGCCCATCCGGGCGTCAAGATGGTCATGGAACAAGGCGATGTTAATCTTGCAGGCCCCGTCAAGGTCTTGTCCCAGGGTGACTTTGCTGCGCGTTTCCCCGGCATCTACATGACGCCCGCAGAAACACGAGCCATGTTTGACGAAAAAGGCTGGCGCACGATTGCCGCTTTCCAAACCCGCAACCCGATGCATCGCTCCCATGAATACCTGGCCAAAATCGCGATCGAAACCTGTGACGGTGTTCTTATCCACTCATTGCTCGGACAGCTAAAACCTGGCGATATTCCTGCTGAGGTACGCAGTGCCGCGATTGATACGCTGATAGATAACTATTTTGTTGATAACACCGTTGCCCACGCGGGTTATCCACTCGACATGCGTTATGCCGGCCCCCGTGAAGCCTTGCTGCACGCACTGTTCCGGCAAAACTATGGTTGCTCTCATTTACTTGTCGGACGTGATCATGCCGGCGTTGGTGATTACTATGGCCCTTTTGATGCTCATCATATTTTCGATGAAATCCCTGAGGACGCACTCGAAACCAAGCCTATCCGCATCGACTGGACCTTCTGGTGTTACCGTTGTAATGGGATGGCCTCTATGCGCACATGCCCTCATGATGGCAGCGACCGCCTGCTTGTCTCCGGCACCAAGCTACGCAAGGCATTGTCTGAAAAGGAGGACGTTTCACCCGAATTCAGCCGCCCGGAAGTATTGGCCATCCTGCGTCAGTATTATGCCGGCCTGAAAGATAGCGAAAACGTCAAGGTTGACCTGAAAGGACATTCCGCTCGCTAACATCCTTTTGCTATCCAGCCAGAGGATCAAATCGCCTCTGGCTGGATAGCTTGTCAGTGACAAGGAAGATAACCACTGCTTAAAGCATTCCGTTGGCCATGCATTCAGGCCAAGGATACCTACGGAATAATGGCTGTAATAGCAACCACGCTGCTTCTGTCGTTTATAACATCACAACGGACAGTTAGCTGGCTAAAGCTTTATTCCTGCTTCTGTTCCTTCCTTTTAACGATAGGTCTTTTAACAGCAGGGTTCTCTTTTGCCGACGCCGGTTGGTGGCGCACGGGTACGGGAGGAACAGCGGCCAGGCCGCGCTGCAACGTCCGCACATTAAACAACTTGCTGTCGATGCCTGAATCAATATAGACCTGCGAGAGAATAAAAACAGAGGCTGTCCTTTTGGCATGGCTTTGCACGAGCACACGATCCCAAACCCAGGCATTTCCCACTTGCTGCCACTTGATAAACTGATCCTTGATCAAGTCACCCTGCTGATTGTAATACTCGATACGGGTATTGACGCAATCCTTCCACTGAGGTGTTTTCTTGAACCAGAAAATGCGTTTTCCATATTGAGGTTTCTTTTCTTTTGGAATACTTTCAACAACATAAAAAGACATCCCTTTTGTCTCACGGACACTGATCAGACGGTGACTGTCTTCATTGATTGAGCGACGACCGACATCAGCATAGGTCAGGTTTGAATTCAGAAAGCTGTCACCGGGATCACGGATAGAGACCCGTCTGATCTTGCGCAGAGCAGGCAAATAAATCCATTGATCGACCTTCCGTTCCTTTTCCGCACCATAGGCAACACGCAGAAAAGCAGCGCCTTTTGCCTCGGGAGGATAGGTCGTAAACAACATCATCTTGTCATCAATGCCATCACGACCTTTAAAATCTTTCCACAATCGCGTATAGACGCTTTTTTTAATGCGCCCATGACGATCCTTGATCATAACGGTAAAGATAGAGCGTTGATCAGAACCAGGAAATTTGTAGCCACAGCGCTCAAAGATTTCGGTACCTGTCGGCAACGGCTTTTCCGTCGGAATATCGGCCACGGCAGCGGCTTCCCGCCCCTGCACCGAGAGGCTTGCCAAAGACATTACCAGAGCCACTGCCAGCCATCGAATCATCTTTTGTCCCTGCCTGTTCATACGCCGTTATCTCATTTTCAAGTTATTGATACTTCAACACTTAGCCAGTAAAAATCAGAACGCTAACAATGCCGACATTAAACACTGCCAGCGTTGAATAGAACCTTAACGGTTGAGCTTTATCGACGATAGCAGGTATCCAAAGCTTCTTCTAGCCTGCAAATCACCGTTTAATCGTTTAATTGCCATACTGACATAAAGCAAAAAGGGGGGCCGAAGCCCCCCTTTTTCAGACAACCATGCCATCCGCAAAGAATGACGCGATGGTGCTTTCTATGGCAGTGGTGCAACTGTCGGTGCGGCAGCACCAAAGGCAGTATCCCATGCAAAAGGAAGAACCACGCCAGCACCTTCATCAATACCGGTATTAATCGTTGAAAAAGTAGACGCTGTTGCCGGTGTCGTCAGGTTCGTAATACTTTCAAAGCCAAATTTGGACAATGTCGATGCACCGACACCCCCCTGGGTATTCACTGTCTGGCCCAACCAGGTAACCATGACATCTTCACCTGCAGCCCAGGCAACCGTGCCACCTGTACCGGCAGCAGCGTTCACGGTACCGGTCGCAGCGCCCAGAGTCAGGCCGCCACCAACTGCCGCTGCTGGCAATTGCGTGCCCGTACGCTGCTCAACAACAAAGCTCTGAACATCCGTCGTGTTGTTGGTCACGGTACTGGTGCCCATTTTGACATCCTGACGAATAGACATCTTCTTCCCTGTTGTCGCCCCGGTTGCATCGCGATTGGCCTCAAGAGCAAAGCTGTTGCCGAATTCGTCACCGGTCACAGCCTGCAGACCATCATCAATCAGGTTCTGGGTAATATTCAGATCCGGGCGTACAGTCGTCAGGTTCTGGGCCCAGCCCATGGCGAGTGTCGCTGTCCCCGTAAAACTGGTCGCCCCGGCAGCACCGACAACAGCCGTTGTCGACTGCGCCGTACGCTGCTGACTGAGAATGCCAGCAGTTTGATCCTGGCGCACAAAGCTCTCATCGGAATAGGCGAGTCCAGCACCTGGCGTACCGGTAGCACCGGTATCTGTAATAATCGTCTGTACATAGGAAACTGTTGCCGCACCTGTCGTATCAACAACGGTCTGCTGCAGAAAACCATCACCCGTCACCAACGGTGTGCAGCTGATTCCGGCAGTAGAACATAAAGCACCCGCAGCGGCATTGATTGTGCCTGCGGATACTGACCAGCCATCAAATGAAGGCTCGGCCTGAGTGGCTGCGAAAGGCGCAGCAAACGCTGCAACAACAATGGCACTACGTCCAAGTGCCTTGCGAATTTCTCTAGTAATCATCATGTTATCCCCGTATAAATAGCTGCAATGATGCGAGCTTTACTAAATTTCAATATAGATTGTGGTAGCAAACGGCGACCGTCCCTACTGGTCATTCCGCAATCGCATACCTATAAAGTTTTGCATATCTGCTTACTGGCAGTCAGTTGAAAACACCGGCGGTATACCCTTGCCTCGTCTTTTCAACTCTTCGCAGTTAATGGCAAGTATACTCGCTTCTATCGACATTGTCATTAGAATCTATAGGCTTAAGCCCCGGATAATGCAGGATCTGTCACAAAAACGAGTCAAGAAATTTGTCCATCGGGCGATGACATAATATCAATCCGATAATGTTGTCATGTTATTGCCAATCGAGGCCAAATGCGCACAAATTATTATCTCGGTAGACAACCCATTTTTGATCTTGAGCAACGGGTCATTGGTTACGAACTGCTCTACCGCTCCAGCGATGTCCAGACAACATCTGCGGGAACTGATGGCGATACAGCCACCTCACAGGTATTGCTCAACAGTTTTTGGGAAATGGGCCTGAAAAAAATTGTCGGCGAACAACTCGCCTTCGTCAACCTGACCCGTAAATTCATCACCGAAGAAGGATTGATTCCCCCAGCCAGCAAACAACTGGTACTGGAAATTCTTGAGGATATTGAAATTGACGACGAGGTTTTGTCTGCCGTCGCCCGCCTTAAAGCAGAAGGCTATGTCATTGCCCTTGATGATTTCATTTACCACCCGAAGCTGCAACCACTGGTTCGCATGGCCGATATCATCAAGATTGATATTCTCGCCTTGAGCCATCAAAAAATTGATGAACATCTCTTCGCTCTGCGAAAATTTCCGCTCAAATTACTGGCAGAAAAAGTTGAGACGCCGGAAGAGTTTGATTGGTGTAAATCACGCGGGTTTGACTATTACCAGGGCTACTTTCTTTGCAAACCCCGCCTGATTAGCGGTCGCCGCATGCCCTCCAGTCGCATCAATCTTCTCCGTATCATGGCCCGCCTGCAGGATCCAGAACTTGATCTTCGGCAACTCGAAGACATTATCAGCCAGGACGTGCGTATGGGTTATCGCCTGTTACGCTATATCAATTCTGCCGCTTATATTACCAACAACAAGATTGACTCCATTCACCATGCCATTACCTGTCTCGGTGAGAAAGAAATTCGCAAATGGGCCAGCCTGTTACTGCTGACGGGAATCGACGACAAACCGGAAGAACTGGTAACGACCTCGCTCATTCGGGCAAAAATGTGCGAATTACTGGCAGCAAATGACAGTCAACTATCGCCAGCGACAGCCATGCTGGTTGGCATGTTATCAACCCTTGATGCCATGCTTGACCAACCACTTACCGACCTCCTTGAAGACATTCCCCTGCATGAAGATGTCCGTCAGGCCCTGCTTGATGGCCACGGCCCTTATGCGGCGCTGCTGGAGAAAACCCTGGCCTATGAAAAAGGGGCCTGGGAAAATATCGATTTTGATGATCAGGAGCAGACCTCCCTGATCACCATCTTTCTGCGCGCTATCGAATGGGCTGACGAAATGCTCGCACACATTCATGGCGCAGCGGATAACAGCACAAAACCCCGGCAAGCCTACTGAATTTACCCGCAGGGCCTGCCCGAGGGAAGATTCCTCTTACTGGCGTGCGAGCAATAAAAAGCCGCGTCCTTTCCGACCAGTGACTGCATCACTGGTCTCGATCACCAGGGCAATCAAATCCCCGTCCGCTGTCGCAAAACCCTTGCCGGTAATCGTTTCAGTTGCGATGATAAGTGTCATATCGGCCTGGCCCGTTGCTGACAGACTATAGACACTGCCTGCAGATGACGTACCCGGACTTGCTGCCGTCGGTGCCTGCGACAGCGCCGAGACTGTCGCTGCCCGCGCAGCCTGTAAATCGAGCTCCACCCGCTTCTGAAACAGACTCGCTGCCGACACGGCACCGAGACCATCAAGCGTCAGTGTGCCATAGCGGTAATTCGTAGCAATCCGGGCACTGGTCGGTGCCGCAAGTGGCACGGGTGTAAAGTCCGTGCTGTATTCAACAACATTATAAACACCGTTCAAATCAGCAACAGACATCACGGCAGCGGGTTTAACAGCAGCCAGACTCAAACCGCGCATGGCCCGATTATCAACATTCACGGAAAGGGTATCTGCTGTCGCCAGGGGAGCGGCATTGGCCACTAATGTCACGCTCACCGATGCCGTACTTGAAATGACCGGCAGACATGCCGTGCCAGCACTATCAACATTTCCCAGCGTGTATGTCCAACTGTCGCTGGCAGCAGCACCGGGGGTATACAGTAACTGACGCGTGACACCGCTCACAGGCACCAGCGTACCGCTCGCCGGCGGCGTAAAACTGGCGATACAGAGGGCATCACCAACGGCATCACTGTCATTGGCAAGGACATCCAGCACAATCTCGCCGGTACCAACATTGATGCTGTAACTGTCAGGCGCAGCAATTGGCAACTGATCGGTCACCAGCGTAATGGCTACCGTCGTTGCTGCTGACTGCAGCACGGCCGGGTCAGACGTATCACAAGCGATATAGCTCAGACTGGTTGCTGTTCCAGCCAGAGGAGGTGTATAGAGGATAAACTTGTTATCAGCAGAAATCACTGCTGTACCCAGCGTTGGCGGCACGGTAATGGCGGCAATACAAAGCTCGTCGCCGGCAGCATCGGAATCGTTGGCGAGGACATCCAGTGTCCGCTCCGGCGAGCCCAGATTAACGGTGTAGGCATCGGCACTGGCCACGGGTGGCGCATCAACAGCGACAAGGTTTAATGTCACTGTCGCTGTGGCTGTCAGACCGCCGCCATCCGCCAGCGTATAGTTGAAGGTATCACTGACGACAGCCGTGTCCGCACCGCGCGCGGTGTAAAACAATGAGCGGCCATCACTGGCAATACGCACACTGCCACTGGCAGGCGTCGTCACGGCTGTGATCGTCAAATTATCGCCGAGCGCATCGACATCATTGGCCAATACTTTCAGCTCACTCTCAAACAGATCGTTGCGCAAATAGAAGGCCAGCAAGCCGCCATCCTGAGTGGCACTTCCTGAACCAAGGAAACTAAAACGGCTATCGCCTTTGCGGATTTGCAGCGAACCATTCTGGAAAACGGTGTAGCGGCCATCGAGGCTGGCATCAGCGACACCATCAAAGCCCTGGGGACTGACCGGGGCGCTGATCGCCGGCCCCAATGACAACTCAAGACGACTGCTATCGAGACTGAGTACTGCCGGCGCTGCCTGACCGGCACCAATCTGGCCAAATGACGCGGTCGAGCCGGGCAGGGCAGGGGTTGTGGCATTGGCATCAAAACGGACCGTTCCGGACTGGGCATTGAGTGCCAGCTGATTACCTGCGGCTGAACTCCCGCCGCTGAGGCGGGTTTCGAGGCTGATATAGTTATATGTCGTTGAGGCGCCAATGCCACTACTATCAAGCAATGTATTGTCCAAAACGGTGTTCTGGCCAAAGGGAGCAAAATCGCTCAGTAACATGACACGCAAACCCTGACGAATCTGGCCAACTTGTGGCTGCTCCTCAAGCGGATAGGCGACCATGCGACCATCCTTCTTAACGAGTCCGGCAACGGCCTGGCCACTGGCCGTCTCAACCGCCATATGACCATTGGCAGCAGCAATATGGCTCAAACCGGATAACGGAGAGCTGTCGAGAAACTGCAGTCCCAGCCGGGATAAATTGTGACGGAAGAAAGAACCACCGGCAAAGCCACTGCCCTGGGTCAGACCCAGTGGCCCGAAAAAGCCGTTACCAACACCATAACCAGCAACCAGCCCCCCCTTGTTCACACCACCCACTGTCAACGGGTCAATCATCAACAAACTCAGATCGATGCTCTGAAAAGACTTGTTATCGATTGCCGTCGCCACTCCGGCAGTGGCCATACCGGCTGCCAGATCAGATAGCACCGTGCCTGACGCACTGTTGAGATCAGCAACGGACTGGGCAAAGGTTTTTGCCGCCAGATTGACATCCATGCCGGTCAGCAAACTGTTCAGGGCAGCCACCTCACGCGGTGCGAAATTGGCCAGGGCATTTGTCGCCGCCACCGTCTGGGTAATCACTTCGGAAACCGGCGTCACATCCACTTGACTGCCGGTAACAATCGCCCGCATGGTGCTCAGCTGGCCAACGACACGCACGGCCAGCGTCGCGTCCGGGGCCGGCGTACTGCTAAAGGTATAGGCACCGGCTGCATCGGCAATCACCGGGCCGGCGACGATACTGACAAAGGCACCACTGTTATCCAGCCGCACCAGTTCGACCGAGGCTCCCGGAACAGGCACCAGGCCACTAACGGCCGCCTGGACCTGGGGAGCAGCCAGTGTCCCCAGCCAACGCGCCATTAACGTCAAGGGCGACGATGCGGGCTTACTACGGGCAAACTGGTTGCTGTCAGCCGGGGCTGCCAGGACTGTCCCCGTGATCGTTTGCGTCGGTCCGGCAGCGCCCACTCCAGTATCACTGCCACCACCGCAACTGGCTAATAATAATACCAGCAGAGCACTGGCCCCCTTGAAAAATCTCTTCATCATCTTCATCTTGAATAGTTCACAGGCGTTGGGCCAGAGATCCGGCGTGGGATTACCAATAATAACAAAATGCGTGAATAATTAGACGCCCTGGCACCCAGCTAAGTTCCCGGCTTAAGCAAAAGCTAATCACGGCCAGGGCACTCGCGACAGGTCTGCTGCTATGTCAAAGTCGGCGCACATAAACAGCCACATAATCGTCTCCAAGAGCCGAAACCGTAACGCTACAAAAGGATTATCAAACAATGAAACAGTTCCGCGGTACCACCATTCTCTCTGTCCGCCGTGACGGCATGGTCGTCATCGGTGGTGATGG
>JALWQD010000159.1 GCA_026994735.1 Gammaproteobacteria bacterium
CTACAAGGGCGAACTGAGGTGGCGGCCGTTGAAGCTGAGCGTGAGCCGGTGACGAAAGAGAGCAGGCATTGGCTTTAGAGATGATCTATGGCAACACCGGAGGTTGGGCCGCCGGCATTGAGTGACCGTATACCTTCAAAGACGAGGAGCCTGAGAAAGCAGATGGCTTGAATGATCTTAGTGCCTTTACCCAACGCTTCTGGTGCAAAGATACGCTGGGTCTGCAAGAGAGTGCTGCCGTCAGTTAAAGGTGACGTTTGATGACGGTGACGAGAATATGTCTCCGGCTCTGGAGACTGTATCCACTGACACTCTCGCGGCCTGACCTACGGATACGAAGGCCACAAGTGGTATCGCTAAGCTACTGCTTCAATGGCAAGAACGATGCTGGTCTGGAGCGCGGAGACAAGGTCTTGTTTGACGGGTGGGCGGCATCGGCCGATGCCAACGGACTATCTGGAAGCCGATATTGTATGGCTGCTTGAAGCGTAATTTTGTGATTAAAGCAGGAGTGAAAATTCCCGTTTACAGTAACCTGGATGGTGCTCAGGAGGAAAGTGATTGCCGTGCCAGGGTGGTTTTTGAATGGTATCTCTGACTGCGGTTGAATCTATTTATGGCGTGGAGAACGGATGATGAAAAAGATGATTTTTATGATTATTTTGATATTGGCCTGGAGCGCCGCCGCGCTGGCGGCGGGTACCCAATATCAGATGCAGGTCGATGGATTGGCGTGTCCGTTTTGCGCCTATGGCATCGAAAAGAAGCTGAGCACAATCAAGGGTGTTAACGATATCAAGGTGGACATTGCAAAGGGGCAGGTCATTGTGACGATGGAGAATAGTGTCCCGCTGCCGGAATCCCTGGTACGAGAGCAGATCAGAAAGGCCGGATTTACGCTTCGTTCAATTTCTCAGGTAATAAAGGACGAATAAAATGGCTAAGATAGGTATGACGGGAAAAGGTCGTCAGTTCCCCGCTTTCTTGGTCGTGATGATGGCTGTCATCGCTTGGGCTGGCCCGGTTGAAGCCGCAGCCATTACCTTTAATACGGCATTGCCTGTCGCGGAGGGTGAGTTCGTCGCGCGTGAACAGCTTGTTATTAACACGTCTGGCGATGATCCGAGCGGCTCTGCCCGGGAGCGGACGGCAAAAGCCGCTGTATCGGTGCTGGGCTATGGTGTAAACAACAAGCTGGCGGTGTTCGGTGTGTTGCCTTATCGTGATAACGAACTCAAGCTGACCGTCGGTGGCCAACGACAGGTGCGATCGGCCTCCGGTTTTGGTGATGCCACACTCTTTGGCCGCTACACATGGGTCCAGCGTGATGGGCCGGGGCGTAATTTTCGTGTCGCACCGATGATCGGCATTAAGCTGCCGACCGGCGATGATGGCAAACGCGATGCTTTCGGGCTGCTACCGGCCAGCGTGCAGGTGGGTTCCGGTTCCTGGGATCCCTTCGCCGGTGTCGTCGTAACTTATCAAACGCTGAATTATCAAATTGATGGGCAATTCAGTTACCGCGCTATTAACGAAGCGAATGGATTTGAGGGCGGTGATGTAACACAGCTCGATGTCTCTTTGCAGTATCGTTTGTTGCCTCGAAAATTATCCAGTAGTCTCCCTGACTTCCTTTATGGTGTGATGGAGGCGAATTGGATTCAGCAGCAGAAGAACCGATTGAACGGAAGCTCGGATCCAGACTCTGGCGGTACGCGTCTGTTTTTGACGCCCGGTGTCCAGTATGTGACCAAGCGCTGGATCGCGGAAGCGGCAGTACAGGTGCCGGTGTCGCAGAACCTGAACGGTAGCGCATTGGAGAATGACTCTATTGGCCGGCTCAGTGTTCGTTTCAATTTCTAAATCAAAAGAAGGTTTCCAGCGATGGGCATAATCAAAAAAACCCTGCTTGGAATGTTTGCGGTCGTGTTGAGCCTCGCGATGATTGTCTGGGTGCCTTCTCCGCAGGAAGCCGGTTATATATTCGTCAAGTCATGGGGTGAACCGGGCGAAGGGATCGGCCAGTTCAGTGATCCGACGGGCATTGCCATCAACAAGGAAGAAGTGTTTGTCAGTGACTCTCGTAACGCGCGCATTCAGGTGTTTGATCTGGACGGGACTTTCAAACGTCAATTCGGCGCCAGAGGGAAGGGGCCGGGACAGCTTGGTCGCCCGATGAATCTCACCATTGCTCGGGGTGAGTTGTATGTGGCCGATTACTGGAACGACCGTATCGAGGTGTTTGGTCTGGATGGCAGTCCACATCGGAGTATTGGCAAGGCCGGTGAGGGGCCTGGTGAGTTCAGTTCCCCTGGCGGAGTGGCCGTCTCAGACAAAGGTGAATTATATGTGGCTGATTTCTACGGCCATCGTGTGCAACATTTAGCCGCCGATGGACGGTTTATCGAACAATGGGGAACAGGTGAAATTGGCACTGCTGCGGGCAAGTTCAATTATCCGACGGATGTTGCCCTGGGTACCGACGGCACCCTGTATGTGGCCGATGGGTATAACGACCGTATACAAGTCTTCGGCGCGGATGCCGTGTTTGTCCGTAAATGGGGTGGCCCCTTTGGGATGAATATTTTTGGGCCATTTAACGGTTGGTTTGCGACGGTGACCAATATTGCGTTGGATAAGCAAGGCAAACTCTATGTCGCGGATTTCTACAACAATCGTGTCCAAAAGTTTTCAGCGGAAGGAACCTTTCTGACCTCATTGGGTGAAAAAGGGTCTGGCCCTGGGCAATTTGAAAAGGCCATTGCGGTAGCCGTAGCAGAGGATGGCACGGTATTTATCGCTGATTTTACCAATAACCGTATCCAGAAATGGCAACCCAGACAATAAATGAACGGGTATTTGAGATGAGGAAAATGATGGTGAGCAGAAACATTGTATTGATGCTGGCGCTCGATTTGAGAATATCCCGCTTTTCTGAGTCCAATGCTGATGGGATATCAGCAGGTGATGAAAGTGCGATATAACCCGGAAGATTAGGGCGCTGCAATAGATAATTATTAGGGGGACCAGCGATGTCCGTAATAATAGAACGCTTTATTCTAATGTTTGTCCCGGTGTGTTTAGATAAAGACACTTTTGAACGCGTTGGTTGGTGAACTTGGCGACCCCGGTACTGGTAGTCAATGGCGAACTGGTTTATTCCTCGTTACCCGGAAAATGAAAATTGCGTGAGCTTCTTGTGCAACAGCTGGCTGAACAGACAAGTCGTGGCTAGTCTGCCGTGGATATTCAGTTACTCCAGCTTGCCTTGCAAGATACTTCAGTGAGCAGTCTGGTTGTGGCGTTTGCGGCTGGATTTATCTTCGCGTTTATCCCTGTCGTTTTTGCATCTTTCCGTTGCTGCTGGCCTGTGTGACGAAGGCGCAGGAACCACGACGAGCGGTGGTTTTGGGGGCGTTTGTTGTCGGGATGTTGTTGATACATGTTTAACTTGGCGTGGTGGTGGCCCTGGGCGGCGAATGGCTCCAGAACGTTATGGCCGCCGGTGCGGGCATCGGTTCAACGACCTTTGGTGCTACTTGATTGTTGGCATTTGCTCTCGGGCGCAGCGTGCCTTTCTTGTGGGTGCATGGGGTTTGGTTGGTTGGAGTCTGTAGTACCCATGGCCCAATACCATTAAGAATGGTTCAGGTAGCCGCTAGCGTCACGCTGATTTGGGCGGGCCTCTTTTTGTGAAACGAATGTTTTTTCATCATTTGATGACGGGTAATGGATGACGGCAGAAGACACTAAAGTACGTTACCGGATTGGTGATGTCACCGAGCAGTTGGGTATCAGCGCGGATACTCTGCGCTACTACGAGAAAATAGGGTTGCTACCGCCCATATTTCGATCGACCTCGGGAATGCGTGCCTACGATGGGCAGGATTTGTCTCGCTTGCGCTTTATTCAGCGTGCCAAGGCAATGAATTTCTCACTTGCTGAAATTAGACAGTTGTTGGAAATGCGTGCGGACCCGCGGCATGCCCGCGATGAGGTACGGGAGCTCACCCGTCGAAAATTGGCCGAGATCGATGCGCACATTCAAAGCCTTGGCAAATTACGAAATGAATTGGAATTACTGACGAACCTTTGTCAGAGGGCTGAGGCAGGCTGTCCAATTATAGAGGGGCTGGATTGTCATGGCGAGCAGCGCCTTAAAATCGAATGATTATCTATCAGCCACAAATTGGACTTCCCAGCCTTTGACTGGCACCTAAAGATCAAAGCGTAACCCGAGTTATTTGGGGGCCTTGGTATATAGGCCGTACTTGGGCGCGGAGTCAATACCAATATATATGTATTGACATATATATGTTGATACGCATATTATGAGTCATGGATATCAAGCCCGAACTGTTTTTTCAGATGCTGGCCGATGTGACACGGCTGCGAATTTCAATGTTATTGCAAGCGCAGGGTGAGCTTTGTGTCTGTGAGCTGACCCATACACTGGCGCTATCGCAGCCGAAAATTTCGCGTCATCTTGGTCAGATGCGTGAGGCTGGCCTGGTCGAAACACGTCGTGCTGGTCGTTGGATGTATTACCGACTGCATCCAGCATTGCCGGAATGGATGCAGACCGCACTGGCTGCAGCGTTGGACGGAGTTGCGACACTTTCCCCTTATAACCACGATGCGCAAGCGCTTGCCGAGATGCCGAATCGGCCCGGTGTCAGTTGTTGCGCGTAACAGGAGATTCATCATGAGCCGTTTACACCGGCATATTTCCGTTGATGACATTGAGCACAACATTTGTTTCTACTCGGCTTTGTTTGGGGCCAAACCCGGTCTGAGCAAAGATGATTACGCAAAATGGGATCTTGTGAATCCGCTTGTCAACTTCGCCATCTCGGCACGAGCCAAAAGCAGAGGGTTTGATCACGTTGGTATACAGGCCGAAAGCGCGGAAGAGCTGGGTGAGTTACAAGCGCGTCTGGATGCCGCAGGTTTCGCGGGCGAGGAGCAGGCCGATGCGGCCTGTTGTTATGCTCGCTCGGATAAATACTGGCGTCAGGAACCGCAAGGCATGGCATGGGAGGCTTTCCTTACACTGGATAGTATTCCGGCCTTCAACGAAGCTGCGGCGGAAGAGGCGGTACAGGGCTGCTGCCAAAAATGAATATTCTATTTCTATGCACGGGTAATTCCTGTCGTTCGCAAATGGCAGAAGGGTGGGCTAAAGCATTGGCAGATGAGGGTGTCATGATTCAATCAGCCGGTATCGAAACCCATGGTAAGAATCCGCGGGCGATTGTTGTCATGGGTGAGGTGGGTATTGATATCGCCGTACAAGAATCGACTCGAGTGAACGATGAGATGCTGCAAGCGGCTGATCTCGTGGTCACTGTTTGTGGGCATGCCGACGAGCATTGCCCAATGCTGCCACCGGGAACCAATAAGCAGCATTGGCCTTTGGATGATCCCGCTAAGGCGAGTGGTAGTGACGAAGAAATACTCCAGGTTTTTCGTGCCAGTCGCGATGATATTCAGCAGCGCGTTGAACAGTTGCTGCAAGCACTCAGTCTTCGTAGGTCGCCGCGATGAATCTGTTTGAACGCTACTTAAGTGTGTGGGTATTGCTGTGCATTGTTGTCGGCATTCTCCTCGGACAACGCTTTCCGGAATTATTTCAGCAGATTGGCGGGCTGGAAATCGCTCAGGTCAATATTCCTGTGGCTGTGCTGGTGTGGTTGATGATTCTGCCAATGTTGCTCAAGATAGATTTTCAATCCTTGCAAGAAGTCCGTCAGCACTGGAAAGGGGTGGGGATTACGCTGTTTGTGAATTGGGCGGTTAAACCTTTCTCGATGGCGTTATTAGGTTGGTTGTTTATTCGTGTTTTGTTTGCCCAGTGGTTGCCAGCTGAACAGATTGACAGCTATATCGCGGGTTTGATTGTTCTGGCAGCGGCACCTTGTACTGCGATGGTGTTTGTTTGGAGTAACCTGACTAACGGCCATGCGGGGTTTACCTTGTCACAGGTCGCCCTGAATGATGTGATTATGGTATTCGCCTTTGCCCCGATCGTCGCTCTTCTGCTGGGAATCTCTTCGTTGCATGTGCCTTGGGATACCTTGATGTTGTCAGTGGGGCTATATATCGTATTGCCGGTCATGGTGGCAACGATCTGGCGTCAGGTGTTAATGCATCGTGGACAGCAGCATTTGTCGAACGTATTGCAACGGTTGCAGCCATTGTCATTAGTGGCATTGCTGACGACGCTGGTGTTGTTGTTCGGGTTTCAGGGAAAGCAAATTATTGAGCAACCCATTATTATTATGTTATTGGCGATCCCGATTCTGATCCAAGTGTATTTTAATTCAGGTCTGGCTTATCTGCTAAGTCGGCAGCTCGGTGTCGATCACCGTGTGGCGGCACCCTCGGCATTGATTGGTGCGAGCAACT
>JALWQD010000160.1:0-4414 GCA_026994735.1 Gammaproteobacteria bacterium
AGGCACCGCCACCATGCCGCGCCATTCCTCCATAAGTATCAACAATAATCTTGCGACCGGTCAGGCCACAGTCACCGACAGGGCCGCCGATAACAAAGCGACCGGTTGGATTAATGAAGAAGTTGGTGTCTTTAGTGAGCCATTCGGCAGGCAATACGGGATAAATAATTTCATCCATGACTGCTTCGCGAAGCACTTTGTTGTCGATATCCGGATCATGCTGGGTCGACAGTACAACAGCATCTATGCCGACCGGACGGTTATCTTCATAACGGAAGGTTACCTGGCTTTTGGCATCCGGGCGCAGCCATGACAGCGTGCCATTTTTACGTACGCTCGCTTGTCGTTCAACCAAACGATGGGCAAAAGTAATGGGCGCGGGCATGAGAACATCCGTCTCATTGCTGGCATAGCCAAACATCAGTCCCTGGTCGCCGGCGCCTTGCTCATGGTCGCTGTCTTCGTCAACACCTTGGGCAATATCAACCGACTGTTTGTCGAGCGAGATCAGAACTGCGCAACTGGCAGAATCGAAGCCGACTTCCGAACTGTTATAACCGATATCCTTGATCGTTTCGCGTACCACCTCTGTCATATCAGGTGTGGCTTGGGTCGTAATTTCACCGGAGAGGATGACCATGCCCGTATTGATCAGGGTTTCACAGGCAACACGACTGCGCGGGTCTTGACGCAAAATGGCATCGAGGATGGCGTCGGATACCTGGTCAGCAACCTTGTCCGGGTGTCCTTCGGAGACGGACTCTGATGTAAAGAGATGGGATCTGCTCATTAAAGGGCCTCTTGAATGAAAAATGTTAGCAATTGACGGGGTGTAATGGATGGGAAGGCTATAGTGGACAGCATCGCAAGGATAGGGTTCCGTCTTTTATCATCGGCTGCATCAGCCTTGTTGGTCTCATATCGTGCTGTTGTGAATAGCTTGGACGGGGAAGAAACACTCTAAATATAATGAGCGCATCTTTCTTCGCAACTTTTGTGATCGCGATATTATAGCGTTATCCTCTTCGGCCTGACAAATTGAAAATGAAAACCTATATTTCTAACGGCCGATATTAAGTTCGCCTTAAGCTGGTTTTGATCGTTCAGTGTTTCGCCATGGCTGTTCTTTGTGGAACTGCCTGGTTTGGCAGGATATAATCCAGTGCAATTGCGCTGGACAATATGCCATGCTTTTCGCGAGCAATTCCATCATTGTCTTGGATACGAAGTATCCGCACCCTGATTCTGGTAAAGGCGAGCCAGGAGCAATGCCCGTTGGCAGAGAGCATCGCGTAAAGAGTGGACACGTACCCAATGATTATTTTAGTGTGCAGACCGTAGGGTCAGGACACTATATTTTGTCCTGGCAAGCACCCTTTAGTCACCTCATGTGGGCGAGTCGCTGACAGTGTCGTCATCGCAGACGTCATGCTTGTGGCGCTGTCAATCATGTCTTTGTCTGGCCCAAGCCCAATTAAAGCGGAGCAGGAAATCGAGATGAGCATAACACCCGAAGATGCCTGGCGTGTCTTCCAGACCTCTGATTGTATACACACGGCTGCGGCAGTGGATGCTGCCTGCATTCGCTTGGCCGCGGACATTCGGCCACATTTGGCACAGTGCAACCCCTTGGTTGTTTGTGTCATGCAGGGGGGGCTGGTGACTGCAGGGAAACTGTTGCCTTTACTCGATTTCCCTTTGCAGCAGGATTATCTTCAGGCGAGCCGCTATGGTGCCAATACGACCGGTGGCCAATTGACATGGTTGGCCCGACCCGCAGCAGTTCTAGAGGGACGGACGATTTTGTTGCTGGATGATATTCACGACGAAGGGACAACGCTGGCGGCGATTGTTGCCGATTGTCATGACGCGGGCGCAGCCGCTGTTTTTTCGGCAGTGTTGGTGAACAAAATTCATGACCGCAAGCGAGGCACCGCGGCTGATTTTGTCGGACTCGATGTGCCCGATCGTTATGTCTTTGGGTGTGGTATGGATTATCAGGGGTATTTACGTAACTTGCCCGGGATACATGCTTTGGTTGACGGTTAAGCAAGGCACTTCCGGGGCTCTTCCCGGCGAACATTATGACCTGATTTCATTCAGGCTCAGGGGCTTCTGGTTTAGCGTCAAAGCACAGCACTGTGCTTATCGAGGACTTTATTTATGACAAAACTGGCAATTGTAGGTGGTACCGGACTGACGGCATTGAAGAGCCTTGAAATTCAGCGTCGTGAGGTTGTTCATACGCCATATGGAGAGCCATCGGGGCCATTGACCTATGGTTTACTGTCCGGGAAAGAAGTTGTTTTTCTCGCCCGTCATGGCTATGGCCATACGATTGCACCTCACTGCATAAACTACCGTGCCAACCTCTGGGCATTACGCTCGGTGGGTGTTGAGAAGATAATCGCCGTCGCAGCTGTCGGGGGGATTAGCGCCGAAGCCGGGCCAGGGGTGATGGTCATTCCCGATCAGATTATTGATTATACCTGGGCGCGTTGCAGTACTTTTTTCGAGGGTCAGCTGGATCAGGTAACCCATGTTGATTTTACTTATCCCTATAGCGAAGAACTGCGTCAGGCAATATTACGTCAATGTGCGGCGATTGGTGTCTCTGCTGTTGATGGTGGTGTTTATGGTGCGACACAGGGGCCGCGCCTGGAAACCGCGGCTGAAGTTAACCGCCTCGAAAGAGATGGCTGTACCTTAATCGGTATGACCGGGATGCCCGAGGCCGTGCTGGCGCGTGAACTGGATCTTGAATACGCTTGTTGTGCCGTGGTTGCCAACTGGGCCGCAGGGCGCGGTGAGGGTGGTTTAATCAGTATGGATGAGATTGAGGAAAACCTTGAGCAAGGTATGGACAGCGTCAAACAGTTGCTCGAATCCTTGCTGCCGCAGCTGTAGCCAGTCAATGACCTGACGAGGAATTGTTATGGTTGCGCCGGGTTTGCAGGCATTTCACGGTGGCTGCTGTTGTCGTAGCGGCTGACTTTTACCAGTGCGCCAAGATAGGGGTGGTCGAAATAATTGATTTCATCGACTTTGATGCGGCGGCTTTGGTGGAGACGGAAAAGGTTCGTCTGCTTGCTGGCAAAGCTGGGTAATTCATTGAACAGGGCGGATAGAGGTGATATTTCGCTATTGTCTGTCACCGGGTCGATATTTTCGGGCTTGTCTTGTGCCAGAGGGCTTTCCTTCGGTTGGTAGAGTAAATCGAGATCAAAATGAAGGTGCCGGTTCAGACTCAGGCGAACAATGCCATCAATGATATTTGCTGGCGCTGGCAATGATGTCGTCGGCAGCGCTTCATTGTCATCTTCGCTGGGAGGCAGGGGCAGCTCAAATCTTGATTGTATGGTTTCTGCCTGAAGGGGTTTCTCAATTATTGCGTTTGTCGCTTGCGGCAAAGCAATATGAACCGCCGGTGCGAGATCACTCTTAATGGCTGGCTGCAGCCAACGGATATGGGCGAGTACGGTCAGATCGTTGGCTTTTGGCAGGGGAATGCCTGGTTCTTCCAGTGCAATGCGCAGAAAAGGAATGACGGGGGATGATGACAGGAGGCGTTTGCTCTCATCGGGCAACGGTGGAAACAGTTCGACACTCGTGGCCGTTATCGTTGAACCGGGGTCCATAGGCCAGACTTCGTCATCTTCTGCGGTACTATTTCTTTGGAAAAGAATCAGCTCGACCTGAAACCAGCGGTCGCTTTCTGTCTTCTCGCTGTCAGCAGTGCTGGCGACTGACAATGACGGCAGGCTGAAAAGGATGAATAGCAATAACAGCGGCATGGCAAATGATGATCCCTGGAAGCTTTGTTGCACGATAAACAGATGGCCGGGAATTGTCCAGATAGGTTTTGCTTTTGGGAGGTAAGGAAGGGGATGGCAGAGATCTTTCTGAGTATCGGCAGTAATATTGAGCGCGAACGGCACCTGCGCGCAGTACATGCTGCATTAGAAGACAGTTTTGGCGACTTGACCTTGTCTTCTGTTTATGAAACCGCTGCAGTCGGTTTTGATGGTGATGATTTTTATAATATGGTGATCGCCTTGCAAAGCCAGCAGCCAGTTGCTTCATTACTTGAACAATTACACCGGATTGAAATTCTCTGTGGCCGTCTGCGCAGCAGTGAACGCTTTTCACCGCGGACCATGGATATCGATCTATTACTCTACGATGATCTGATTGTCGATGAAAAAGAGTTACAGTTACCGCGCCATGAGATTCTTCATTATGCTTTTGTACTGGCACCATTGGCTGAAGTTGCCGGCGAACGCTGTCATCCGCAAAATGGTCTTAGCTATAGCCAGCTTTGGCAAGATTTCAGGGGTGACAAGACGGGCCTGAAAAAAGTTGATTTCAATTGGACAACCGCGAAGGGCGAGTCTGACTAGGCACCCGTTATGGC
>JALWQD010000160.1:4424-22681 GCA_026994735.1 Gammaproteobacteria bacterium
CTGATATAGTTGCAGTCGAGAATGAGGAAAAGGACGCTGCGGGCAATGTCCTCTGCTTTGCCCTGCCGCTTCAGGGCAGTGCGCGAGATGATCCGCTGGCGGGTAACGTCATCAAGTTCTTCGGGCCAGAGGATTGCTCCGGGAGCGACGGCATTGACGCGGACTTCAGGACCAAGCTCGCGTGCCAGTGATCGTGTCAGCATGACCAGTCCGGCTTTGGCGATACAATAGACGCTGTGTTCCTTCAATGGCCGCTCGGCATGGATGTCGACGAGATTGATAATGCAGCCTTTTTTACTGCGTAACCAAGGGGCCGCTGCTTGCGAAAGAAACAGGGGGGCTTTCAGGTTGCTACCGAGTAAATTGTCCCAATCGGCTTCATTAATGCTGCCGATGGGGGTGGCGTAAAAACTCGAGGCATTATTAATGAGAATATCCAAACGCCCCCAGACATCCGCGGCCTGACGAACGAGGGCGCTATGTTTGCTTTGCTGGAGGAGGTCACACTGGACAAGGACTGCGGAGTCCGCTCGTATTGCATTGAGTGATTTTTGCAGTTCGCGAGCAGCCTGGTGAGAGCGATGATAGTGGATGATGACCCTGGCACCATGGCTATGGAGTGAACGGGCAATCGTCGCACCTAAGCGGCGTCCGGCGCCCGTGATCAAGGCGACCTGGTCTTCGAGTCCGCCAACACTTTCTGGCATAAAATTCTCCTGGGGACAACGGTTGAATACTCGCCGATGACTGACAGTATATCGGTAAATTGACGAGAATACAGGGTATTACAATGGAAAATAGTAAATCTTCAGCGGTCGCCAGTGGCGCAATGCCCGCACCAGGGGTTGCCGCCAACGCGCATAGCGAACGCTTATGTCAGCACATCCGCGCGTTGATTGCAGCAAGCCCGGATCAAAAAATGACTTTTGCCGACTTTATGGCCGAAGCGCTCTACGCGCCGGGACTGGGATATTACAGTGCCGGAAGTGTCAAATTTGGGTCACAAGGTGACTTTACGACGGCGGCTGAGCTGTCGAGCTACTATGGGCGCTGTTTGGCTCGTCATTGCGCCGTTATTTTAACAGCAAGTGGCGGTGGTATTCTTGAGGTTGGAGCCGGAAGTGGTGCCATGGCGGCAGCGCTGTTGACGGAATTAGAGGTATTGCAATGTTTGCCTGAGCAATACGCGATACTTGAACTCAGTGCTGATTTGCGTCAGCGGCAACAGGCATTTTTGCTTGCCACCTTGCCGGAGGCGCTTTTTCGACGCCTTTGTTGGCTCGATAGATTACCCGAGGAAACATTTAACGGCGTTATACTGGCCAATGAATTACTCGATGCGATGCCCATTCATCGTCTTTGTCGACAGGGGCAGGATTGGCAGGAAATCTGTGTCACAGAGGTTGCTGGTGAGCTGTGTATGGCGCAAAGGGAAATCACCAGTGAGCGGCTGTTGTCGGCTTTACAAGCGATTCAGGAAGACTGTGAACCATTGCCAGATGGCTATGTCATTGAGCTCGGCCTGGCTGCCAGTGACTGGATAAAAGCGATTGCCGACATGATGGGTAAAGCGAGCCTGCTGATCGTTGACTACGGTTATCCACGCACAGAGTTCTACCATCCACAAAGAGAAAATGGCACCTTGCTCTGTTATTTTCGCCACCATGCCCATGATAACCCGCTGTCTTATGTCGGTTTGCAGGATATAACAGCCCATATCGATTTTACGGCCATTGCCTTGGCCGCCAATGATAGCGCACTTTCTGTTGACGGATTTACAACGCAGGCATCATTTCTTCTTGGCTGCGGCCTGCTTGATATGGTGTCTGCGGAAGCAATAACGGCTGATCCGGTGCTTGCCCAGCAATTGCAAACGCTTTTGATGCCAGGGTCGATGGGTGAGGTTTTTAAGGTGATGGCTCTGAGTCGTGGTCTTGAAGAGCTGTCAGCAGGCCCTGGTTTTTCGTTACGAGATGAACGCTACCGTTTGTAATTCAGAGGCTTTCATAGGAGAAAACCGTTAAGCAGACTGCAACAGGGTAATCGGCGTAACGTTAACAACCTTGCGACAAGCAAGGAAACCGATAGCGCCAATGAAAAGCATGCCGAGTGTTGGTCCCAAAAACCAAATTTCAGGGTGCAGACGAAAGGCCATGGCCATTACACGGCTTTGCAAGGACCAGGTTGCCAGTTCTGCCGCACAGGAAGCAATCAAACCTGCAATCAGGCCAATGCTGGTAAATTCGATGAGCAGACTGCCAAGCAGTAATTGCCGACGGGCACCGAGGGCTCGCAGCAGGGTGTTCTCGCGTAAGCGTGTATCCAGCGATGCCTGTATGGCCGCCAGCAGGACTAGCAGGCCACAGCCGAGAATAAGCCACAAGACGACCTCAACCGCTCGGCTAACCTGGTCTATAATGTTATGGATTTGCTTGATGATGGCGTCCATGGCGAGGACGCTGACAGCGGGGAATTGATCGACGAGCTGAATCAGTGAAGCTTTTTTCGTGTCTTCGAGATAAAGGCTGGTCAAATAGGTTTGTGGGTATTCATCGAGGATCCCTGGAGGGAAGATGACATAAAAATTGGGGCGCATATTGTCCCAGTTGACTTGTCGCAAGTTGCTTACTTGCCCCTCTAATGGTCTGCCCGCGATCAGGAAGCTCAGCCTGTCCCCGAGGGCAATACCCAATCGTTTGGCAAGTCCTGCCTCTAGCGAGAGGGGTATTAAACGCACTGCGCCACGCACCGTCGTTGTCTGATTCGTCCACCATTTTCCGGCAACAATGGTGTTGTCAACAGGAAGCTTTTGTCGCCAGGTGAGATTGAGTTCGCGATTTAAATCGTTATGTTTTAATTGCCTCAGTTTGAGGTGTTCCTTGACAGTGATGCCGTCGATCTGGGTCAGACGACCACGGATGACCCGGGTAAAGGTCGCTATGGGGGGTGTTCTGGGCCTTGATCCATTGCTCCATGGCGGTTACTTTTGTCGGCAAAATATTGATCAGGAAATGATTGGGAGTTTTTGCAGGTAACTGTGCCTGCCATTCCTCCAGTAATGTTGTGCGTACTAGAAACAGTGTCAGCAGGAGGGTGATGGTGAGTGAAAAAATAGTTGTTTGCAACGCATTTTGACCACGATGGCGTCGCAGTGAGGCGAGGGCCAGACGCCAGCGGCCAGTGGCCAGGTGTTGTTCGCCACGCTGCCAGCGTAGCAATAGCCAGATGCTGCCGCCGACAATGGCAAAAACAGTCACGGCACCTATGAGCAGGCTTAACGTTAACGGTAAGTTTTGGCTGTAAAACCACATCAATAAGGTCATGCTGAGAAAACCACTGATCAATCCGCTGAGCACTGGTGTACGCGGGTTGCCCAGGTCCTGTCGCAGGACCCGTAGTGGCGGTATCGCCGAAAGTGTCACCAGGGGGGGGAAGGCAAAGGCCAGGAGGCAGGTGATGGCGGTGAGGGTGGCCATGGCAATGGCTTGGCTGTCAAGGCGCGTGACCGCTACATGCACATATTGTCCGAGAGCTCGCGCGAGCAGTCCCTCGATCCCCCAGCCAAGAAGGCTTCCGATTACCATGGCCATGATGGCAAGCCAGAACAGCTGTTGCAGATAAAGTTTGAGTATCTGGCGACGATTGGCTCCGAAACATTTCATCAAAGCGACATGGTCACAATGGCGTTGACTGTAGCGGCGTGCTGAAATGGCAATGGCGATACCGGCAAGGGCAATACCGAGCGTGCCGGCGAGTAACAAGAAACGTTCGGCACGTTCGAGTGCGGTGGCAATGGCCGGTTGTGCAGTGCGGATATTGACCCAGCTTTGGTTGTCTGTCATGCGTCCTCGTAGCCATTGTCGGAAGCGGCTGAGATCCTCCTTCCGACCGGCAAACAGATAACGATAGCTGACCCGGCTGCCCGGCTGGATGACCCGCGTCGCAGCAAGGTCATCGAGTGACATCAAGGCATGAGGGGCAATGCTGATGAGAGAGCTTGCGCGGTCAGGTTCTGCAACTAATATGGCTGTCACACGCAGCCGGGTGTCGCCGATTTCAACAGCACTGCCAAGGTCAATTTTTAATTGATCGAGCAAGCGCTGTTCAAGCCATATCTCACCTGTTTTTGGCCCGGATACGCGTTTTTTGGCGGGGCCCGTCGCGTGCTTTTTAATTTGCAATTGACCGCGTAGAGGGTATGTTGAAGAAACGGCCTTGACACGGGTCAATTGGATACCCTGTCCGCTTGCCAGCATTGAGTTGAATGTGACTTCACGGGCCTGGCGGAGATGCTGCCTTTCGGCGGCGATGAGCCAGTCACCGGCAATTTTTTGAGAGCTGTTAATGACCCTGTCGGCGGCAAGAAACTGATGGCTTTGATTGTTGATCGTCGTTTTGAGCTGGTTGGTGAAGGCGCTGATGCCAATTACAATCGCTATTGCCAGACTGGTGGCAGCAAGCAATAACCGAAGTTCACCCGCGCGCCAGTCACGTACAAGCATTCGCAGACTCAGCATGGGGGCTGGGCATCGGCTACGGTGCTGATGAGACGACCATCATCAAGTGCAAGCTGCTGTTGGCAACGTTGAGCCAGTTTTTCGTCATGAGTAACGAGGACGAGCGTTGTCCCGGCCTCTCTGTTCAGGGCGAAGAGAAGTTCGATAATACGGTCGCCAGTGCGCAGGTCGAGGTTACCTGTTGGTTCATCGGCGAAGAGTATTTCAGGCGTATTGGCAAAGGCTCTGGCAATGGCGACCCGCTGCTGCTCGCCACCAGACAACTGGGCCGGGTAGTGTTGCAAACGGTCACCCAGTTTGACCTGTTGCAGGAGGTTGGTGGCAGCCAGACGAGCATTTGGCTGTTCAGCAAGTTCAATGGGTAACATGACATTCTCCAGTGCTGTGAGGCTGTCAAGTAGCTGGAATGATTGAAAGACAAAGCCCAGTTTTTGGCAACGCAAGATGGCCCTTTGGTCTTCATTGAGATGGTTGATGGCGATGTCATTGAGCCAGATTTCGCCCTCACTGGGCAGATCCAATCCTGCCAACAAGCCCAGCAATGTCGACTTTCCTGATCCCGAAGGACCTGTTATGGCTACGGTCGCACCTTTCTTTATGTGCAAGGAAAGTCCCTTTAATATAGACAAAGGGCCTGTACGGGTCGTGACTGTTTTTTTCAGTTTGGTACAGCGCAGCATGAGATGATTATTTCCGTGAGAAGGGCGTGAAATAGCTATACTAGTGCTAGCCAGTCTCTGGCAATCGTTCCTCTTTGGCAAGTAGGGCCGTGTCTGATTCTTTTTCAGTGCAGCTAGGCAGGATATTATGGTAGACAAGCAACAGCGCTCTTCATTTATTCGCTCTGCGCAGGTTATCGGTACTCTTGTTTGGCTGCTGCTGGCATCGCAAACAGCTGTGGCAAGGGAGCCGACAGTACTGGTGCTTGGTGATAGCCTAAGTGCCGGCTATGGGATTGATCTTGAACAGGCCTGGCCAACTTTGTTGCAGCAGTATCTGCCCGCAGGGCGGGTGATCAATGCCAGTATCAGTGGCGAAACCAGTGCTGCCGGGCGCCAGCGCTTGCCGACTTTGCTGGCGCGCTATCAGCCAACGATTGTGATTCTTGAACTGGGTGCCAATGACGGCCTGCGCGGTTTGTCGCTTGAATATTTATACGACAATCTGCAGGCGATGGTCTCTCTGTCTCAACAGCGTGGAGCCAGGGTGTTGTTACTCGGCATGAGGATTCCACCTAATTATGGTCGTCGTTATAGCGAGGCCTTTAGTGCCTGTTATCAGCGCCTTGCCGAGGAGAAAGGGCTTGCCAGCGTGCCATTTTTGCTTGCCGGCATCGCCGGCGATCGCGATCAGATGCAGGCTGATGGCCTTCACCCACGTGCCGCTGCACAGGAGAAAATACGGGATGTTGTTTGGCTGGTCCTGTCAAAAATGCTTGTCGCGACGAAGTAGTCAAGCCTTCTGTTTTTTGGGCCCTTTTTTTCGCTGCGGAGATTTGTTGTTGCCATGACGATTGTTTATTCTCATGATAAGCTGCTGAGCTGTCAGCAATTTATTGCTTTATTGCGTGCATCAGGTCTGGCCGAGCGTCGCCCGGTTGATGATCCGGATTGTATTGCGGCGATGTTGGCGCATACAAATCTACTTATTAGCGCCTGGGATGAAGGCCGTTTGATTGCCGTTGCCCGCTCGCTGACAGATTTTAATTATGCCTGTTATCTGTCGGATCTGGCGGTCGATAAAGCCTATCAGCGTCGGGGAATTGGTAAGCGGCTATTGCAGCTGACAGAGCAACAGTTGGGGCCGCGCTGTAAACTGATATTGATTGCGGCTCCGGCAGCCAATGACTATTACCCTGCTCTTGGTTTTACTGCTAACAGGCGCTGCTGGGTGCGTCATCCGGCTTATGTTGACGAGGTTTGATTGACATTCAATTATCATTCTATCTCATTGTAAATATTATTAATATTGAGAGACTCAAGCTTCCTTTCCACCTTTAACTGCGATGCCAATGCTCAGGAAGTGGGTACTGGTACGAATGATTGGCAGCACACTTTTCTACAGTGCTGTTTTACGAATAACCTGATTGGCCCTGATGCTGTGATTGTCTGCGCTCGCCAGGAGAATCAATGCTGCCAAGAGGTCGTTATCAGGGGCCCGTCGATTGCCACGGAGCGGAGGTTCAACAAGTGCTTGTTTGCGGCCGCTATTGAATGTCCTCATGCGATGCTGAATATTGACCAATTTCACATATATCGCTGAATTTTCAGAGGCATTACTGAATCGACTAAAACGACCCGATGCCGTGCCGCTAACAGGAAGAGGTGTCCATATCATGGATGAACGATCTGACTACACAATTGCAGAGGGCATAATAATATGGCGAGTATGACAATGATGGTCTGCCCGCACGATACTGCTGGTGATCCGGTAAAGTGGTTTCAGTTTGCTCAGTTTATTAGTAAATATTGCCAGGTCAGCACGAAATACTATAAATGTCTTGATTTTGTTGAATTTCATCAAAAAATGTCTGAGGCTGATCTGGTCTATGCCAACCCTCAGGATTCCTTGACCCTGCTGGAAAAATTCGGCTATGTGCCCCTGGTTCATTCTACCAATCTCTATGATGAAATTGTCTTTATCGCTGCCAAGGATGCGGATGCGACAGCGTTATCAGCGCTGGACGGTAGTGAATGTCTCAGCTGTAATGGCATGATGGTTACCCGCGTGGGTGTGAAAGCTTTGCAGGATGAGGGCATATTGCCTGCTGTTATTGATTCGAAGGATAATTGGATGGCCGTGGTGAAGGCGATTAGTCAGGGAGAAAAACCCTATGGCTTTGTCTATAAGGACTTTTACGATGGTCTCAATAATCTTAGTCAGGGACAGGTCAACATTATTGCCGAGACGAGTGAACGGAGTATTTTTCATTCCCTATTCATCAAGGCTGAGCATGCTGCTGCCAACGGTCAGGCTATTTGTGCAGGCCTGATGGCTGCTCATGATGATGCCAAGGGGATGGCGAGCCTGCAAGGTATTAATGTCGAACAATTTGTGCCTGTGAGCCGCGACGAGATCCTTCAATTCAAATCATTGCTGGCAATGGGCGCAGATATCATGACGATGAAATCAGGCCACTGATTTCATCGCAGACAGCGACCGCATATTCAGGCCATTGCTGGCCCGCGACGGGCGATTTCTGTTTGTTACAAGACATTTGAAAGTGAGAGCGATGGTTTTGTCAGCGCTGCCAGGGATTGTTGCTGCCATCTGTCGATGAGGGAGCTGTTTGCTGTTTTGATTCGGCTTTTTTGACGCGTATGCGCTGGCCATCAAGTTCCTGGCCATTGAGGTTTTTCATGGCGGCCTTGGCTTCCCCTGTTTTAGCGATCTCAACAAAGCCGAAGCCTTTTGATTGACCGCTCTTTTCATCGATGACGAGGGTACAGTACTGGACCTTGCCATAGCTCTCGAAGAGCGTGCGCAGCTGTGTTTCAGTGGTGTCGCGGGACAGGTTGCGTATTAATAGTTTCATCGTTGATTCTCGTAGGGTGTTTTGCTGTCGGCAAAAGTGTCAGTGTAGACGATTAAACATTTTTCAGGATGTTATACCGCCCTCGGGTGAGGAGCAATAAAAAAGCCCTGCCGGCGCATATGCCGGCAGGGCTTCATGATGGTTTTTGATGCCTGAGGCAGCTTACATCATACCGCCCATACCGCCCATACCACCCATACCACCCATACCGCCCATATCAGGGGCAGCGGCAGCAGTATCGTCCTGAGGCAGTTCAGCAACCATGGCTTCAGTTGTGATCATCAAGCCGGCAATCGATGCCGCATTACGCAGAGCGCTACGGGTAACCTTGGTGGGATCAAGGACGCCGAACTCGAACATGTCGCCAAAGGTATCATTGGCCGCGTTGTAACCGTAGTTACCCTTGCCATTGAGTACTTCATTGACGACCACGGATGATTCGCCACCGGCATTGGCAACGATCTGGCGCAGAGGCTCTTCCATGGCACGGCAGGCAGCCTTGATGCCGACATCCTGATCGTGGTTGTCACCGCTGAGGTCCTTGATGGCCTGGAGGGCGCGCATGAGGGCAACGCCACCGCCAGGAACAACGCCTTCTTCAACGGCTGCACGAGTGGCATGCAGCGCGTCTTCAACGCGGGCTTTCTTCTCTTTCATTTCCATTTCGGTAGCAGCACCCACTTTGATGACAGCAACACCACCTGCCAGTTTGGCAACGCGTTCCTGCAGTTTTTCGCGGTCATAATCCGAGCTGGATTCTTCGATCTGGGCACGAATCTGGTTGACGCGGCTTTCAATGTCGGCTGTTTCACCGATACCATCGATGATCGTCGTGTTGTCCTTGGTGATCTGGATACGCTTGGCACTACCGAGATGTTCTTCCGGTGTTGCCTTTTCCAGGGTCAGGCCTAGTTCTTCAGAGATCACCTGGCCACCGGTGAGAATGGCGATATCTTCCAGCATAGCCTTACGACGGTCACCAAAACCAGGTGCCTTGACGGCAGCGACTTTGACGATGCCACGGATGTTGTTGACAACCAGTGTGGCCAGGGCCTCACCGTCGACGTCTTCAGCGATGATCAGTAATGGACGGCCGGACTTGGCGACACCTTCAAGGATGGGCAACAGGTCACGAATGTTGGAGACCTTTTTGTCGTGCAGCAGAATGAACGGGTTTTCCAGTTCAACACTCATGCTTTGCTGGTCATTGATGAAGTAGGGTGACAGATAACCACGATCAAACTGCATGCCTTCGACAACATCAAGCTCGTTATCGAGCGTAGAGCCTTCTTCGACGGTGATAACGCCTTCTTTACCGACCTTTTTCATGGCATCGGCAATGATGCGGCCGATCGCGATATCGGAATTGGCTGAAATCGTGCCTACCTGGGCAATGGCATTGTCATCGGCACATTCGATGGAAATGTTTTTGAGCTCGTCAATTGCCGCGTCGACAGCCTTGTCAATACCCCGCTTGAGATCCATAGGGTTCATGCCCGAGGTAACGGCCTTCAGACCTTCACGGATAATTGCCTGGGCAAGAATGGTTGCCGTTGTCGTGCCGTCACCGGCGATATCTGAAGTCTGTGAAGCCACTTCCTTGACCATCTGCGCGCCCATGTTCTCGAACTTGTCTTCGAGTTCGATTTCTTTCGCGACAGAGACACCGTCTTTGGTGATAGTCGGGGCGCCAAAGCTCTTGTCGAGGACGACATTTCGCCCTTTAGGACCGAGCGTTACCTTGACGGCATTGGCCAGGGTGTTAACACCGTTAAGCATGCGTGTGTGCGCATCTGTGCTGAATTTAACTTCTTTTGCTGACATTGTTTCGATTTCCTCTCAGAAAATTAGGTTCGATAGCTACGCAAGTTATTTGCGAGCAGTTCCGGTTCAGTCTTCGATAACGGCCATGATGTCGTCTTCACGCATCACCAGCAGTTCTTCATCTTTGATCTTGACCTCGGTGCCGGAGTACTTGCCGAAGAGCACCTTGTCGCCGACCTGAAGATCGAGGGCGCGAACATCGCCACTGTCAAGGAGTTTGCCATTGCCAACGGCAATCACTTCACCGCGGATGGGTTTTTCAGTGGCTGAATCGGGAAGAACTATGCCACCTGGGCTGGTTTGCTCTTCTTCCTGGCGACGGACAACGACGCGATCATGTAATGGACGGAGATTCATGAGTTGTTTTTCCTCCTCGTAAGATTGACGAATAACCTAATGAAATAAATTGGGTTTTGCATGGTTATGGTAATAACAGTCCCGCTTTTTCAGGGCCGGCATTACCATGTGCATGACAATAATAGGGGCGCAATTTCCGCTTTCAAGTCATTTTGATGAAGAAAGTACAAATGTTTTTTTCTTCTGGTGACGATTATCCCCCGTGTTTTTTAGGATTGATCTTGAAAATAACCGCGTTGTCCCAAAATTGATGCTATATAAAGGTATGTATTAGAGAGCGCTGTTGGCAGCCATTGTGAGGCAAGCATGGAATTCAAAAATTATTATCAAACGGTCGGTGTTGATCGCGGCGCCACTCAGGATGAAATCAAGCGCGCCTATCGTAAGCTGGCTCGAAAATATCATCCGGATGTCAGCAAAGAGAAGGATGCAGAAGAAAAATTCAAGGAGCTGGGGGAGGCCTATGAAGTTCTCAAGGACCCCGAAAAACGGGCGGCATATGATCAGCTGGAGAATCAGTGGCAGGCAGGACAGCATTTTGATCCACCGCCAGGGTGGGATGCCGGTTTTGAGTTTCGCGGCGGTGGTTATACCGACATGGGTAACCATGATTACAGTGATTTTTTCTCATCCCTGTTTGGCCAGGAATCGAACGGTGATTTTAGACAGTCACGGCAGGGTGGCTATGCTCGCCGCGGCCAGGATCACCATGCCCGCATCCTGATTGATATTGAAGACAGTGTGCGCGGCGCTACTCGCTCGATGACCTTGCAAAGACCAGTAGTTGATGCCGATGGGCATGTGACGACACGATCGCGACAGCTTAATGTCAGCATACCTCGTGGTATCAAGGGGGGGCAGAAAATACGCTTGACGGGACAAGGGGATGCTGGACAGGGGGGGCAACCGGCCGGTGACCTCTATCTGGAAGTCGAGTTTCGTCCTCATCCCTATTATCGCGCTGAGGGAGCGGATCTCTATCTTGATTTGCCCATAGCGCCGTGGGAAGCCGCCCTGGGGGCGAGCGTTCGCGTGCCGACGCCGACGGGGACTGTTGACATGAAAATTCCTGCCGGCGCGACCTCTGGACAGCGATTGCGATTGAAGGGCAAGGGGCTGCCTGCGAAACCTCCAGGGGATCTGTATGCCGTCCTGCAGATCGTTGTGCCAGCGGCTAAAGATGAGCGCGCGCGTCAGCTTTACCAGGAGATGGCGAGTCAATTGTCATTTAACCCCAGACAGGGGCTGGGTGTTTAAGACACCGAGCCAGGAGAAAAATGATGAAGGTAGATATTCTTGAAGAATTATCGGATTTATCGGCCGCTGATCTCTGCCATGCCAGCTTGCGGCACGCTGAATGGCTGGAAGAGGTGATTGCCGAGGGCATCATCCAGCCTCAGGGAGAGTTGGGGCGCGGGGGGTGTTTTAGTGGGCAACAGTTACGCCGTGTCTGTGTCGTTTCCAATCTACAACGTGATCTTGGTGTCAATCTTTCCGGTGCGGCATTGGCACTGGATCTGCTGGATGAAATTTCGCTGCTGCGGAAACGATTGGCGGTTCTCGAGAGTGACTGTTGATCATGATTTCGACGGCGGTAGCGGTGTACGAAGCGCGTCTACCGTAATATTATTCATGATTCATGCGGGCCTGGCTTGATGAGATCACGACAATGGCGCCAGCGGCTGTTCAAGCACTGTCTGAATGAGTTCGAATCTGTGTTATTGGCTCTACGCCCTGTCGTCAGTAACTGAAGGCCACTCAGTGAGGACCAGCGCCTCAACAGAGACTCCGTTGACAGGTTAATCACTATTGGCGTGTGTGCGTCTTTGCGCAGACTGGTCGGGATCTGTGTTGCGTCATCAAGACGATTCGATCTTATGATAGGATACGCGGGTATTTTTAGCAGCAATGGGGTTCAGAAAGGCCAGATCCTTGTTTTTTGAATACCGGCGTTCATTATAAACGCCTCTGTTTATCCCATCATCAAGTCGTTTGGCTGGCTGCCAGTGTCTTGCTATTGTTACAGTGTTTTGTCTGCCGGTTTGAGAAGGGAAACTTTTGCGCGGTTTTTTTATCGAAGCATTTATCCATTGTCGCTGGATATGAGCACACTGCGGCCAGTTGAGCTGGCCGTGAGCCTTACCATGATCGAATGAAGGAGAAACTGAATGAAATCACTGATTACGCGTCGCCTGTTGCTGGTGCCTGTCCTGCTACTGTCTGTGACGGTCAATGCCGCTACCTTGACAACAGAAAAACAGCGTTTCAGCTATACCGTGGGTGTGCAAATGGCCATGGGTATGAAAAGTCAGGGAGTTGATGTCGATGTTGATGCATTAACGACCGCTGTTCGTGATGTTTTTGCCAATCATGAGCCTGCCCTGAGTGCTGAAGAAATGCGCAAGGTTATGATGAGCTATCAGCAACGTGAGGTGGATGCACGCATGGCCAAGGCCAAAGATAATGGTAAACGTGGCGAGGAATTTTTGGCGAATAACCGTAAAAAAGAGGGCGTCAAAGTACTGGCTAATGGTCTGCAGTACCGTGTCCTCAAGGCTGGCTCCGGGGCCAAGCCGTCAGCTACGGATACCGTCGTCGTTAATTATCGCGGTACTTTGACCAATGGTAAAGAATTCGACAGTTCCTATTCACGCGGTGTACCGGCAACGTTTCCGGTCAATGGTGTGATCAAAGGTTGGCAGGAAATTTTACCCATGATGCCTGTCGGCTCAAAATGGCAGGTCGTTATTCCCAGTGATCTTGCCTACGGTGCTGCCGGTGCAGGTGGTCATATTGGCCCCAATGAGACGCTCGTTTTTGATATTGAGTTGGTCGAGATAAAAGGGAAGTAAGTCGTTGATATTGATTGCTATCTAGAACGAAATAACGTCGATGTCCGATGATACGGAAATTGCTAGAAGAAGAACTTTTGCCATTATCTCGCACCCGGATGCGGGCAAAACGACGCTGACTGAAAAGCTGCTGCTCTATGGGGGGGCCATTCAGCTGGCCGGTACGGTCAAGGGGCGCAAGGCAGCACGTCATGCGACTTCTGACTGGATGGAGCTGGAAAAACAGCGAGGTATTTCGGTGACCACCTCGGTGATGCAGTTTCCCTATAAGGGCCGCATTGTTAATCTGCTGGACACGCCGGGGCATGAAGATTTTTCCGAGGATACCTACCGCACATTGACGGCGGTTGATTCCGCCCTGATGGTTATCGACAGCGCCAAGGGTGTTGAGCAGCGAACGATCAAGTTGATGGAGGTCTGTCGTTTACGCACTACCCCGATCATGACCTTCATCAATAAACTTGACCGTGAGGGGCGTGACCCTATCGAGTTACTTGATGAAGTTGAGAGTATCCTCGGTATTCACTGTGCACCAATGACCTGGCCGATTGGTATGGGCAAGAACTTTCGGGGTGTCTACCATCTCTATGATCAAGTGGTCCATCTTTTCAGTGCCACGCATGGCGGCAAGATTCTTGAGGGCGAGGTGATTGAAGGCTTGCATAACCCCCGGCTTGATGAGGTGATTGGTGATCAGGCCGGGGCCTTGCGTGAAGAGCTTGAACTGGTTGAAGGCGCTAGTTATCCCTTTGATGCCGAGGCTTATCGGGCCGGCAGCCTGACACCTGTCTTTTTTGGTTCGGCGGTCAATAATTTTGGTATTCGCGAATTGCTCAATACCTTTGTTGAGCATGCTTTGCCGCCACAAGCGCGACAGACGGCATCACGCCAGGTGGAGGCCGATGAAGAAAAGTTCAGTGGTTTTGTTTTCAAGGTGCAGGCCAATATGGACCCCGCTCATCGTGACCGTATTGCTTTTCTGAGGATTTGTTCCGGTAAATACAAGCAAGGAATGAAGATTCGTCATGTACGTATTGGCAAAACCGTACAGGTTGCCAATGCGATTACCTTTATGGCCAATGAGCGTGAACGTGCTGAAGTCGCCTGGTCAGGGGATATTCTCGGCCTGCATAATCACGGCACGATTCAGATTGGCGATACGTTTACCCAAGGTGAAGAGCTGCGTTTTACCGGTATACCCAACTTTGCACCGGAATTATTTCGCCGTGTCATCCTCAAGGATCCCTTGAGGATGAAGGCCTTGCAAAAAGGTCTTGATCAGTTATCGGAAGAGGGGGCAACGCAGGTCTTTCGGCCCTTGCGGAATAACGAGCTGATTCTTGGGGCTGTCGGCGTTCTGCAGTTTGATGTTGTGGCCCAGCGACTCCAGGATGAATACGGTGTCGAGTGTATCTATGAGGGAGCCCAGGTGGCCCAGGCACGCTGGGTCGATTGCGCCGACGCGTCGATGCTCGAACGTTTTCGTCAGCGGGCTTTTGATAATCTAGCCATCGATAGTGGCGGGACACTGACTTACCTTGCACCGAGCCACGTTAATCTTGACCTGACCTGTGAGCGTTGGCCAGATGTCTCATTTTATGCCACGCGTGAACATTAAACGGACGGCTCATTGTCTGCGGCAGGCAATGATTCCTGCATCGGTGTCGACGATCATCCGCCCATGCCTGTGAATATCTCAGCAAATGATTGTCTCCGCACCTGTGATCTTGCTTATGGCGCCTATCTTTTTAGTGGTCTGGTTGTTGTGCTTGTTGCCGTGATTAGTATTCTGCCGGTGGGCTCGAATATGGCCGGTGGTGTCGGTTTCTTGTTACTTATCCCCTTGTCCGTCATGGGTTTGTTGATGATCTCGATCGCGTTGTGGAAAACAGTTGTGCTTGCCAATCAGCCGGTATTATGGGGGCTGGCTCTTCTGTCTCTGCTTTTTGTCATTGAAGCGGTGACCGAGTTTGGTCCACCGGCACTGTACAATGCCGTGACGGTTTTCTATTCTCTGGTGGCCGTACTATTACCTTTGAACTGGTTTGTTATTGTGCGCAAAAAATATCAGTCGCAACAATGAGTGTCGTTCTGATGCTTTTTGCCGGGTGATATCTATGGCCGGCGGGGACTGTTCGCAGGGTACCGTTCTTTCTTTCATTTGCACGGTTTATAACAATGTATATTCCTGAACATTTTGTGCTTTCGGCGAGAGATGAAATGCATGCTTTTGTGCGTAGCCATCCCTTTGGTCAGTTGATCTCGATCCAGGCTGAAAGGCCCTTTTGCAGTCATCTGCCTTTTCTGCTTGACGATGAAGGGCGGCTGATAACCCACCTGGCCAAGGCCAATTCGCAATGGCAAACAATCGCCGCTCAGGAAGTACTGGTTTCATTTATAGGCCCCCATGCTTATATTTCGCCCACCTGGTATTCCTCGCCGGGTGTTCCGACATGGAATTATCAAGCCGTACACGTCTATGGTAAGGCGCGACTGGTCACTGAGACCGAGGCCCTTGCCAGGATTGTTGCGGCAATGACCCGGGAACAGGAAAAGGCGCTTGAAAAACCCTGGTCGATGGTCTACCGGGACGGACTGTTAGAGGCCATTGTCGGTATCGAGATTGAGCCATCTGAATGGCAGGGTAAATCTAAGCTGGGACAAAATCGTGGCGCTGAGGATTGCCAACAGGTTGCGGCGTTTCTGCGCCAGCAGGGCGAGACGGAAATGGCCGAGGTGATGTGCAGGGCAAATAGTGTTGCTGAAGGCTGCTGACGCTGACTTCCTGCCAGGGGCGGAGAAGGTTTTCTTGATGTTAATAACCGGAGACGGGGGACGATGAAGATACTTGCTGGACCTGCTGTTCGCTATAGTCAGACAGAGGCCGTTGCTATCTGGCTGGTTACTGACCAACGGCCAGGTGCGATTCAGGCTGTCGCCCGTTTGGACCCCACTGGCGCAAACATTGCTGATAGCCAGTCGTCGCCCCAGAGCCGGATTGTCAAGGTTGCTGAAAACGCCTATGTCTGTCTGCTTGTGCTGCAGGCGCAACAGGACACGTTACCGTCAGACAAGAAAATTTACTACGACATCGATATCGATGGCCAGCGGCTGAAAGACTTCGCTCTGCTGAACGGGGAGCAGGCAATTGTTTATCCCGGCGAGTCCTTGCCCAGTTTCTTTTTGCCAACAGAACATTACAACATCCTCCACGGTTCTTGTCGCAAACCGCATGCAGGAACAGGCAAGGAAGGGCAGTTTGATATGCTTTGGCAGGCCGATACCTTGCTTGCAACACAGATCAATACGCTTGCTGAGCGCCCATCCATGCTTGTTTTGAGCGGCGATCAAATTTATGCCGATGATGTTGCCAGTCCCTTGCTGGCTGCGCTCATTGAACAAGCACGAACACTGATGGGGGGGGATGAAAGTCTGCCATCCAATGTTGTCGGTGAGACACTGGTGCCGGCAACGATTGCTCTCGGAGGGCGTCAACGTTATGTCGACGCGAGCATGGGTTTTACCTCCACGGAGAGTAAAAATCATCTGATGACTTTTGGAGAATACCTGGCGATGTATCTGGTCGTCTGGGGTGGTTTGAAAATTCGTTTGCCAGAATACGATGACGTTCGCCGGCAGATTGCCTGGAAGACGGTGAAGCGGGGCAAATACACCCGCCGTCATTATGCCATCACTCGCTCTGAGTATGAAAACGAACGTTTGCGGGTCAATCATTTTCTCGCCGCTAGCTGGAAGGTGCGCCGATTACTGGCCAATGTCAGCAGCTATATGATCTTTGATGACCATGATGTGACGGATGACTGGAACCTCGACCGGCAAATCGCTGATCGTTTACGCACTAAGGCAATGAGCCGACGCATTGTCAGCAATGCACTGGCGGCTTATTGGGCCTGTCAGGGCTGGGGCAATGCGCCGGAGAAGTTTTCTCACCTGTCGTCAGTGGTTACCGCCCTGATCGGGACGACTCAGCCTGTTTCTGGTTCTGAGACCGCCGAAGAGGCCCGGCTTTTCGATCAGTCCTGGGGTTACTGTGTCGAGGGCAAGCCGGCAATGGTGGTGCTCGATACCCGAACGCATCGTGATTTTTCGGGTGCGGCTACTGTTGGTTTACTTTCCCGGCGTGGTTTCGAGGAATTATCGGAAAATATAAAGCAGCTTGCGAAAGACACTGATTCGGGCCCGCGGCAGTCCCTGTTATTGGTCTCGCCGGCACCGGTATTTGGTTTTACAGAAGTTGAATTATTGCAACTGCAGCTGGCACAGATATCGGCAAGTAAGGTCGATGCCGAATCGTGGATGGGCAATGATTCGGCTTTTCGGCAATTGCTGAAGACCTTGATGGCATTGCCAGTCGATGATTGCCTGATCCTTTCAGGCGACGTGCATTACGGCTTCAATCGTCGCAAGGTGATTACATCCATGCTTGATGGGAGTGATATTCGCCTGACACAATTGACAGCGAGCGCCCTCTGTAATCGTCCAGGGAGTGTCGGTAATTGGGGTTTGCGCACATTGGCGCGAGCCTCTGAGGCCTTTCGTCGTGGCAGTTCCCACTATTTGCTACCGAGTAACGGCGGCCACCAGTTTATCAATGGCAATGTCAATATAGGGCAGATCAGACTTGATGATAGTGGTGTCAAGGATTATCTGCTGCATTATTATGACTATCGTCAACGGACCCTGAAGCGTTGGCATTTTGATCTGCAGTTACCGCCGTTGTTCAGCTGATTGCTGACAGGGAAGTCCAACGGTCATAAACGGTGACAGGCGGATTAGATTAGATGGGGGCGTTGCTGCTGCTTCGGGATGTTGCCGAGGGGCTGGTGTCTCCTGTTGACGCTTGCGAGGGACCGGGTATGAGCCCAAAAATGGCCAGGAGCAAGGTAAAAAAGATCAACTTTCTGTTGTTTAGCATCGTCAGGTGATCTCCAGCTGAACGCTATATTGTGGCTCTTGCCGGCAGTGCTTGCCGTGCGTCACCCTCTTCATTGTTTCTAAAGATAATGCTTTTAGCTTAACCGGAGATTAAATAGAGTCAGCATAAGTGGTATTTCCTGTCATTCTTTAACGGCCACTTAAGGAAGACAGCCCAGACAGACTTTTCCGGGCGGGTCTTCATCTTCCTGTTGCAGTGGCTAGAGTGCCTGGATT
>JALWQD010000161.1 GCA_026994735.1 Gammaproteobacteria bacterium
TCGCTGATATGTTCGAGTAATCCCGCGGGTTCTGCCAACAGCGGGGTGAAGACAATACCGCCGACCGGAGGCTGCGAAAAATAGCGGTCGTAATAATCGAGAGAGCGCTGAATCTCGAGAACGAGGTGATCAAAGGCCGGTGCATTGCTGAGAGAAAGTCCTTCATCAGCGGAGCAAGGGGCTACCAAGGCATCAAGGCCAACCTCCATCGTGCGGGCAAAATAGAGCTGTCCGCGGCGGCTGATCAGGACCATGCCTCTTTTTTCTGTCAGATAAACCATCGTCACACCAGCATCGCTCTCTGGCAGCAAAGCGGCAATGTTGCGCAGCACAAGCTCAGGAATATCGATAATATCCAGTTCGGTGTTGGTCAGCCGCACCTGATCGACCTGTTGTTGTAGAATATTTCTTTGGGTGACGACGACATAGAGCTGTTGTTTCTGGTTGATACCGCTGCCATGCGGGGCGGGAAAGGTTTCAATGCAGGCACTGTCAATATCGAAATCAACCAGATCCTTGATTTGCCAGCGTATTGCTTCCTGTAATTCATCATCGGGGACTGTCGGCGCTTCGACACTGAAGATACTGTAATCCTCAAGCTGGATGACGGTTGAGCAATGGCGTTTTTTCAAATGCAGCTGTTGTGCTTTCTCGGCGAGGGTTTTTTCGGGCGCATTCCCTTCTTTCCACTGGGTGTAATCACAGAGCTGCAGGTGTGGTTTTTGATCGATGAGTTTGACATCGACGATGGCGAGACCGTCATTATCAGGGATGATAACCAGTTGGCTACTTTTCTTTGCAGAAGCTGTCAGTGAAAACATAAAATTATCCGTCAGTTTTACCCTTTTAACGGTCAAACCTTTCAGGGCATGAATTCGACGATGATTTGCCGTTCGGTCAGTGGTTGGGAGCTGCTGCCGCCTGCCTTGCCTGTGCTGGTGATGTGATAGAGCACCTGGCCGCCGACAGTGGTTTGGCTCACCTGCGTATCAATCCAGGATTGTACGCCCACGGCCTGATTGCTCGAGAGGCCATTACCATTAGCGTGGGTGATATCCCAAATGGCCCAATCTATACCACTTTCGGCGGCGAAGAAGGCTTGGCTGGAATACCATTCATTAATGGTGCTACTGCTGCTCAGGACGATCATGCGGGTCATTGAGGCACCCAATGCGGCGAGAGCCGTCATGATAAAAATGACCGCTATCAGGGATGTGCCGGACTGTTGCCTGCGCTTTCGATAGCGCTTGTGGTCATCCGTCATGGTGTATTCCTGACATGGACTTCATGGTACAGACGTAAACTGTCACGGCCACTGGCATCGGCCAGTGTCAGGTCGATACGGATGATACCGCTAGCCTGTGGCGTACCTGCTTGATAACGAAAGGTCAGTGCCTGAACCTGGTTGGCAAGCATGGGGTCACTGCTGCTCCAGTCGGCCGTACCATTGTAATCAGCGAGACCAGCCTGACTGTGCCAGCGCAAGGTGGAGGCCAACTTGCCAAATTCAATGCTTTCATCAGCGATACTGAAGTGTTTTCCGGGCGAATCAAAAGGGAACAGATGGCTGGCTGTAAAGCGGATGATTTGCCCCTGATCGGTACCATCTCCTGCCGCTGTCGTTGTTTCAATGGCGGAAATACTGACACTTGAGCTGGTCGCCGCAGGACTCAGATCTGCGGGGGAGGTATTGCCGATAACGAGCAGATCGCCAGCCTGGAATGTCAGCCCGGTGCCGAGGGTATAGAGTCCTGTCATGGTTGTATTTCTTAATAAGCGCAGGCCATTATTGGCAAAGGCCGTGGAGAAGTTGTCAAAACGCTCAATGTAACGCCCCCCTGTTCGGGCATGGAGAAACTCGATGCCTTCATGGCCATTGAGCAGTGAAATGCTGTTGGGGACAGCCTGACGCAGGGCGCGCCCCATCCGTTCAAGCGCCAGATTACCGCTAGTGAGCAATAGTTGGCGATTTTTATGGTGTTGGTAAGCCGCCATTGACTTCAGCAGGAAGGGCGTCAAAATGCCGGCCATAATGCCAATCATAACGATGACAGTGATCATTTCGATGAGCGTGAAGCCGCTTTCCCGTTGAACGGGCATTAGTTATTCACCCGATAGGCGCTCAATGAAATGGTTTCCTGAAGAGGGGTTAGCAATTGCAATTGAATGTGTTTGACATCAGCCGCCGGAATGCCATTCCAGGCGTTGTTTTGGTCGATAAAAATCGAGACAGAGAAGCCCGCATACTCGGCCATATCCTGGCCTTCGGCATCTTGCGGAGGGCTTTGATTGCGAATTTGATTGTAATCATCAATGTCATCAAAATGAGCACGACTGGTTTCTTCATTGCCGCTACCGGCAGCCATCGGACCGCCAGGACAGTAGCCACTACCCGTGTTGACACAACCACCACCGATAGGGCTGTTATCGTCCCAGGCCTTGTGGATGATTTCATCCATCAGGGCATTCGCCACCGCGAGTGATTTTTGCCGGATCAGGGGTTCATGACTGCTGCCGACATTGGCGACATAGAGGCGTGTCATGCCTGCCATCATCAAGCCGACGAGAACAACGACAAGAATGATCTCTATGAGCGTGAAGCCGTGTTGTGAAGATTGCTGTGAGCGCTTCATCGCACAAACCCGGTCGTTTTTTCGATAATGACCTGTCTGCTTTCCGTTCCTTGAGTGAGGGTGATGGTTAAGGGGGCGGCCAGGCCGGGATCACCCTGGCCATCAAAGGTGATCTGCAGGCTGGGACTGAAGTTGATATCGGACCAGTTTTGCTGGAAACCATTGCTGCCACTCATCGGATCAATATCGGCCGCGCCATCACGGGTAACGCTATAACCATTGCTGTTGATTAGGATGGCATAAAGACTCAGGCCGCCATGGCTCATTGCCTGTTGCTGGGTATAGCGAATGGCACTAACCAGATCATCGCTTGCTGAGCGCAGTGTGAAAATGGCAGGATTGAAGCGGCTGAAAGCGGCGGCAGATAATGTACCGATGATGAGCAGGGTCATCAGGAGTTCGATGAGCGTGAAACCGGCGTAATTTTTCAATGCGACTCGCGCCAATTGAGGCGACGGTCATCGCCACGGAAGAGACCAAAGGAAGCCGTCACCGATGAGGGGCCCGGCAACCAGCTGGGCCAGCCCAGTGAGAGTGTGCTGGATCCTCCCGGGTTACCCGTGTCTGCAGTCAGTGTCAGGAGGATGTCCCGGCTGCCAGCATTAAGAGTCACGGGGCTGGCAGGTAGCGACTGGCTGTTGATGCCGTTATCACTGCGGTTATAGCTAATAGCCGTGCAGCTGTCAGCGATATTGTTGATCCAGCCGCCAGCAATACTGTCGTAATATTGGCTGCCAGCAGTGATTGCCAGCTGGTCATTGATCTGGGCATAGGTGCCGAAAGCATTGCGGGCATAGCCTTTGCCGGAGCGAACTTCAGCACCTTGATCAAAGCCGATGGCAGAAATCGTGAAAGGGTTGCCGCTGTAACTGATACCGTCACTGTCAGTAATATTGAAAGCAATATTTACAGCAGCAATAAAGGGGTCTATTGCCAGTTGGCTGCGGCGGTATGTCAGGGTTCCAGAAAATTGACTTTGGCCGCTGCCAGCACAGCCAGGGCAACTGAGAGGGCTATGTGTTGCTGCACTGCTATCAAGAGACAGTGCTGTGCTAAGCGTACCCTGATGGCTGTAACTGGCGCTAAAGTCGGCAAGCTTCCACCAACTGCCCTGATAATTTTCGGTGATTTGCTCGCCAAATGCCCGCGCCGTGACGACGACAGCGGGAGCGACGGCATAAGGAATAGCCTGTTCAAGGTAGCTAAAGGTACCGCACTGACTCTGCAGGCTTGCCGTTGTTGTTTCTGCAACAGTGAAGTGATGTGGTGTAAAACGACCAATCGCGGCACTGGCTGGGCCGCTGACATTGCCGCCGCCGAGATAATCGGCATCGGCAATGCTGGCGTTAACGGCAATGACACCGACCTCCGGCCAGATGAAATCCGTGCCGGTAGCGATGCCATTGCTGAACAGGCCAGTAAAACCGGTGGCGGCTGAAATCGACGGATTGTGACCACCTGCCGGGGCCAGCAGTGTCGCTGTCAAAAGGACACTCTCGGGGATAATTTCCTGACCAAAATTTGGCGTTAGCTGGCCATTGGCATTGCGAGCGCTGACGGTTGCCGTGAAAGGCAGGCCGGCAGCAATAAAAGCCGCTCCATTGGCATCGGTCGCCGCTGGATTAGGCGTGTTGTCAGCACTGCCGACAATGTTTGTCACGGTCAGAGTAGCGGGTTTGATGACGATTCCCTGGCTACTGCCGAGAATGCCGCTGTGGGTATCTTTAGCACTCAGGCCGATGATACCGACATCTGCATAGTCACTGGTGATCTGTGCCTGACCCTGATTGAAGGTGATGCTTTGACTGCTGGCCAGCGCGGCACTGGTGGCAATGCTGCTGTTGTTGATGTTGACGCTGATTGTGCCGCTGGCGGGATTGTCATAGCGGCTCCAGAATTGCAGGTCTTTCTGGCCATCGTAGGTTTCGATGACACCGCATTGCGGATGACTGGCATCCTGGCCAAAGGCAGTCAGGTAAAGACTAAAGGGACTGGCTGATAGCTGTGCCGGGATAGCGGTATCGATGGCCGCTGGTGGTGGGTTGCTGATTGCGCTGGCTGTCATCAGCAGGCCGCTGGCAGAAAAGGTCAGCAGTCCTTCGCTATTATCATCCTGGATCGTACCATCATAACTGTTGATATTGATGCTTGCAGGGCCGCTGGGGTAGCTGAGAGAGAAATAGGCGTTGCCATTATCCGTCGTGTTGAACTGATATGTAGCCAGACCATCTCCTGATGTCGTATCCGTAAATTGGCCCTGACCACTAAGCAGTGTCCAGCTACCGGTGCCGGTACCGGTATCGAGAGTCACCAATCCGCCATAGCTGCCGTCTGTCTGGCCGTTACTTTTTTTGGCGCTCAGGTGGATGACTTCCGCAAGACAGTAAATGCCCTGTTGATCGTGGCTGAGTACAAAATGACTAGCTTTGTTTGCAGCACAACCGACGTCATCCGTGACTTCGATCAGCAGATTGTCAATATAGACCTTGCTGTCTTCGTCATATTGGCTGCTGCTGAGGAAACGGATGCGTGTGTCAGCAGCCATATATTGAGAAATATCAAAATGGGCATGGCGATAATTATCTTCTTCGACGACACCCTCAATACGACCGAGTTCGTGCCAGAGGTTGCCACCATCGTCTGATATCTCGATGAGGATATGGTCACCACTCTGTTTGATTTTCGCACGACGATAATCGAAGTCGAGACTGGCCAGTGCCGTATTACTGAGGTTGCCCAGGTTGAACGAGCGCCAGATACCCCGGGCGATGGTACGTTGGCTTTTGCCAGATATTCTCAGGGCATACGGCGTATTGTCTTCCTTGACACGAACGTCTCCCTGATCGGGATCATTGTCATCATTTATTTCGGCCCAGTCTGTTAGCCAGGGATGGCTGCCGTCACTACCATTGAAGGCGATGGCATTGAAGTTATCCTGGATGGCTTGTATCCGGGGAAAGTTGACGGCGAGATCGGGGTCTTCGCTACTGGCTTCCTGCAGACTGCCATCGCTGATATTGATGTTCAGTGTTTCCCTGACGCTGGTATTGAGCGCGACAGTGATTTCGCCCGGGTCACTGGCAGACCACTGGTAACTGGCCAGGCCATTCCCCTGGTTTTGCAAGGTACCGCTGCCAGTGACCAGAGACCAGTCGCCATGATTGCTTGACGTTGCCAGGGTCATCGTGCCGGTGAAGGTGGGCGAGGCAATTCTTTCCAGTTCATCATGGCGGCTAATCGTAATGTTTTCGTTTTGACAAGTCTGCGCTAAGCCATCATGTGCGATGGCATAATGTGTGGCCGGCAGGGCTGGACAACCGGTCAGGTCGATAACGGTGACCGTGAGATTGTCAATATAAAGCTTGTAGTCCTCATCGTAATCGCTCGAGCTTATGATGCGGATACGGCTGTTGCTGGCCAGATAAGCACTGATGTCAAGAGTGATATTTTGATAGTTGTTGCTGCTTGCAGGACCGCTAAGGCGAGCGATTTGCTGCCAGGTATTACCGCTATCTGTCGATATTTCGATGTCAAAGAAATCATTGCCGCGCAAAAAGTCGGCTTGCCGGTAATCAAAGCTCAGACTGGCTTCGGCATCGTTACCAAAGCCGCCCAGATTAAGGCTACGTTCGATGCCGATGGCCGTGTTGTTTTTGACGGACAGCTTTAACTGATAATTGGAAATGTCATCCTTGATTTTGATATCACCTTCATCG
>JALWQD010000162.1 GCA_026994735.1 Gammaproteobacteria bacterium
ATCCATAACATTGAGAATATCGGCGGCACTCTTGATACCACCCACCGTTGATGCCTTGGCGTAAGAATTACCGACACATTGATGTTCAATGACATTATTGAGTTCGAGCAGGGCACTAGGCTGCAAACGGTCAAGGGTGGCAATCCGTAAGACAACATCGGCGCGAACATTTTCAGGTAGCAATGACAAAACATCTGCAGACTGTTCGGGTTCGAGATAAGCCAGTGTCACGGCGATAATCTGAGGGTGCTCAAGCTTGATAATCTCGGTAATCGCGCGCACATCCATCCATTTCAATTGCTCCAGACCGGAAGCCGTATCACCAATCTGAATACGATCAATAATATTACTGGCTTTATCCTCACCCAGCGCTTTAATCAATATTCGTTTTAGAAAATCCTGTGAGCCCATGGCAAAAGATGTCTCCATCTCAAAACGCTCCATGAAATCATCGATGACTGTATTAACCTCATCGGTCTGCACATTCTTAAGTGCTGCCATGGCCATACTCAGCTTATGAACTTCTTTCGGACCGATATGTTTGAGCACTTCCGAGGCCTCATCCTCATCAAGACTCATCAAAAATATTGCCGCCCGCTCAATCGGGTCGATTTCGCCCTGGCCTGTTTCAACTGTTTCTGTCTTGGCCATCGCTTAACGCTCGGTTACGAGCCAGTTATTAACGACCTGAGCAACCCGCTGCGGGTCTTCACCGGCAAGGCCCTTGACTGTCTCAATCCTCTCCTCAAGCGAAGGAGAGGATGCCTCTTCACCGGCAGTCAACATAGAGACACCGGCCTGCCCCGGCTGGCCGGGTGCTGACAGGGTTAACTGGTCTTCAGAAATGGCATCATTAACCTGCGTCTGCTGCAAGCGTTTTTCTTCCTGCTTGCCGCCAGTCGCCAATGAACGCATGGCCGGCTTCAGAACACCGAAGAGGAGATAGAGAATAGCTAAACCTGCGAGACCCTGCTTGGCTAGCTGGCGGACAATTGGCTGTTCAAGAAATCCGGGTTCTTCAACCGCCACATCAGGAAATTCAGGTAGCGAAAACGGTGCATTGACAACCTCCACCAAATCACCGCGCGCCTCATTAAAACCAACTGCCCGGCGAACCAGCGCCGTAATCCTGGCCATATCTTCACTGCTTAACGGCGTTTGCACACTTTCGCCCGCTTCATTCTTTGTCATTTTATAGTCGACAACAACAGCGACTGAAAGCCGCTCAACTTTCGCACTTCCCTGGCGTACATGGCTGATCGTCTTGTCGAGTTCATAGTTTTTTGTCAGGCGTCGTGAACGCATGCCTTCGGGTGCCTGCTCTGTTCCATCAGCATTCCCTTCTGCCGGTGGTTGATTGGAAAGACTGCCCGGAATACCCAAGGCGGTAGCGCCTGTGTTCTGTTGTTCTTCAACATGCTCACTGCGTATAGAGGCTGTCGCCGGATCAAAGCGTTCCTGGGTTTTCTCCGTGCGCGTGAAATCGACTTCTGCTGTCACCTGAGCGCGCACACGGCCATCGCCAACCAACGGTGAAATCAAGCCCTGAATACTCTGCACATAATAGCTTTCAAGGCGCTTACGGTAATCAAACTGATTCGCAGTTAATTTCATATCCTCACTCTGCTCACTACTCGTCAGCAGACGCCCACGCTGATCAATAATCATCACCTGGCTACTTTCCAGGCCAGGAACACTGGCGGCAACCATATGGCTGATTGCTGCTACCTGGCCATCTTGTAACAAACGTCCCGGCAATAAATCGATGGTAATGGAAGCCTTGGCCTTCTCTCGGCGACGAACAAATGCTGTTTGCTTGGGAATCGCCAGATGAACACGGGCACTACGAACACTATCGAGAGCAGTAATTGTCCGTACTAATTCACCTTCCAGAGCACGTTGATAGCGGGCATTCTCCATAAATTGGCTAAGACCAAAACCATCCTGGTTATCCAGCATTTCAAAACCGGCGCCACTTCCCTTGGGCAGGCCCTCGCCCGCCAGCATCAGTCGTACAGAACTCACATCTGCAGCCGGTACCATAATCGTTCCGGAACCATCCGATAAACGATACTCAATGCCTGCCTGCTGTAGTGATTGAACAATTTCACTCGCATCCTGTTCCGCCAGATTACTGTAAAGAAGACGGTAATCAGTCCCCTGTGACCAGAAAACAACGGCCACACCAAAGGCCACACTTGCGGCCAGGCCAATCATTAACCCCAGCTGCCGAACAACGGGCAGGACATAGAATCCACGCCCTTGTGCCGCCAGTTCTTCGCCATTCACCAATGCCATCGAAGACCTCTCTTGTGAATATTAATTGCCCCGTTTATACGAGCCGATTTCTCCATCAATTTCCTGATATTGCTAATGAGCAACATCAAATCTGCATATTCATGACATCCTGATAGGCTGTCAGTAATTTGTTTCGCACTTGCAATACCAACTGAAATTCAACACTGGCCTTCTGTGATGTGACCATGACCTCAGCCAAACTCGTCTGCCTATCACCATTGATAAAATTCTTTTTCATCGCTCCAGCCGATTTCATATCGTGATTTACGTCATTGATTGCCGTCTGTAAAAGATTTGAAAAGTCTGTTTGTCCCTGTACATCGGTCGCTTTATTGGCTTCATACTGGCTGGCAGCGGAAGCCATCGTACGCATTTGGGCAAGCAGCTGATTTGTTGAAATTGTTGTCATGGTGACTCTCCTGCTAATCCTCTAGGCAACTGATGCATCGATCATGCCAGGAAGTTGGACACCCTCTTCCCGCATCCTCGCCAATTTATAGCGCAGCGTCCGTTGACTAATGCCCAAAGCTTCAGCTGCTCGCTTGCGGCTGCCGTTAACCGTTGTCAACGTCTTCAAGATAAGCGCCTGTTCCTGTGACCGCAGATCACTACCCGCAACTGTTTCGGGTGCTGGTGTGGTATGAAAAACGAGTCCGTCAACTTGCAAATCATCTGCATCAATAATGGCTCCTTGTTGCAAAATCATTGCCCGTTCAATGACATTTTCAAGCTCACGAATATTACCTGGCCAGTCGTAAGCAAGAAGCTTTTCGGCTGCGGCAGGCGTCAATTCCATGACTCTTTTGCTGCCATTGGCTGTCTTTTGCAGGAAACGTTGGCAAAGTGGCAAAATATCTTCCCGGCGTTCGCGTAGGGGGGGCAAATGTAGTGGAAAGACATTCAAGCGATAGTAGAGATCTTCACGAAACTGCCCGCCCGCGACGGCCTCGCGAAGATTACGGTTCGTCGTCGCCAATACGCGAATATCAAGCTCGATCAGTTTCCGTCCACCGAGACGCTCAACCTCACGCTCCTGAAGCACACGCAATAACTTCGCTTGCAGGGCGATATCCATTTCTGAAATTTCATCCAACAACAAAGTACCGCCCTGGGCTTGTTCAAACTTCCCGGGACGGGCCTGATAGGCACCGGTGAAAGCACCTTTTTCATAGCCGAACAATGTTGCTTCAAGCATGTTTTCCGGTATCGCAGCACAATTGATGGCAACAAATGGCTGGTCCACACGTATTGAATGCTGGTGAATAAACCGGGCTAGTACCTCTTTACCAACGCCACTTTCACCACAAATCATGACCGTTGCCTCGCTGCTGGCAACACGCTCGGCAACAGCCCGCAACGAGCGGCTGATCCCCGCCTCGGCAATCATCTCGCCGGCCAGAAGATCTGCTAGTGGCAGATGTTTGCTAACAGCAGCCAATAAAGTTTCTGCAGAAAAAGGCTTCACTAAATAATCTGCGGCACCCAGTCTCATCGCCTCGACAGCCTTGTCAATTGTCGCGTATGCGCTCATCAGGATGACAGGAATAGTCAGTGGGTATGAATGCAGTGTCCGCATCAACTCAAGGCCATTGACAAGCGGCATCTGTACATCACTGACCAACAGGGAAATGTCCTCCCCCGACTGCCCCAGTAACTGCAGGGCCTGTTCACCGTTCTCACATGCTTGCGCCTGATAACCGGCCTTGAGGAGTGTTTCCAACAGGACTTCCCGTAAATCCTGATCATCTTCGACCAAAAGAACTGTCTTTTCAGACATGAGCAGCCTCCGTGCTTGCTTCAGAGTCAACCGAAGCGACGCTGTCAACGACGGGCAAATGAATTTGAAAAACTGTGCCTACACCCTGCGTCAAACACTCGATTTCTCCGCCATGTGCATGAATCAGTGTCCGTGCAATGGCTAATCCAAGGCCAGTCCCGTGTGAACGGGTAGTAAAAAATGGTTCAAAAAGATGCTGCCGGCAACGATGACTGAGACCGGGCCCATTATCTGCCACCGTCATTTCAAGGCCGTCATTATCTTCGCCAATCCGGATCGGCTTCACCTGAACATTGATGCAACCGGCCAGGTTGCCGACTGCTGATGATAATTGACGATGGCCAATCGCCTGCACCGAGTTTTCAATTAAATTACGCAAGACACCGAGCAAGGCCTCATGATTTCCTTTTAAAGAAATCTCATCCGCAACACCAATCAATGACAAACAGATTCCCGATTCCTGACAGAGTGGTTCTGCCACAAGCTTAAGGTCGGCAAGCAAGTCTGTCAGTGAAACGACTGCCATCGGCAACCCTCCGCCGCGGGCAAAAACGAGCATGTCATCAATCATTTTTTCCAGCCGCAGATAGCACTGACGCAAGCTTTGCAAGCGCCGCTTTATCGCTGCATCAGTATCGATTTCTTCTTCAAGAGCAGAAAAGTGCAAGCGTGCAGTCGCAAGAGGAGTACGCAGCTGATGGGCAATGGAAGCGACCATTTCACCCATTTGAAGGAGGCGCTGATGGCGCTGATCAAGGTCATCGGCCATACGTCCAGAAGTAATATCAACAAGTAATACCACCTGCCCCTGGCCAGCGGCCAGCGATTGTGTCAGGACCTCAACAATCTGTCCCCCTGACAGGCGTACAGTATGTTCATCACAAACAGAAAAAGAGCGGGCAATAACATGACACCAGGAATCTCCGAGCAAGGAATCGCCCAAGAGCCGACTGGCCGCAGGATTAACCGAACAAATATTGCCGAGAGCATCAATGACGATAATAGCTGCGGGTAATGCCGCCAGCACATCTTCAGAGGCTATGGCAGTTTTATCTGACCGGGCACAGGAAAACGGCACCGGAACATCCTGCTGCGCAGCTATTTGCGCCAGTGAATCTTGTTCCATTGCCAAAAGTGGCATCGTTGCATGCATTTGAAATCGCCCCCCAGAATATTCGCCGAAAACACCTTGTTATCACGACGAAACAGGAGCAACTTCCATGCCAAAAATAATTTATATCAAAATATCAATGGGTTAAAAAAACAAACACTGGCCGGCGCCAAAATTACGACACCTCATCTGCCTTGTGCAAGCCGAATTTGCGCAACTTCTCGACCAGTGTTGTGCGCCGCAAGCGGAGACGGTTAGCGGCATGGGCAACAACCCCTTCTGCATCTTCCAGCGCCTGCCTGATAAGGCTGATTTCGAGATCGCGTAAATGCTGCTTAAGATCCAGTCCGTCAACAGGCAAACGTGGCTCGGCAAACTCGCTGGCGGTAATCGGTGCTGTCGCCTCGGTGACAATCTGATCAATAATCTGGCCAGACTTCGGACGGTACTTAGGTGCCAGATCGTTGGCATCGACAACGCCGTATGGATGCATGATGATCAAACGTTCAATGACATTGGCCAATTCCCGAACATTGCCTGGCCAACGGTACTGACACAAAGCCATGACAGCCGTCTGTGTCAAACGAACTGAACCACGGCCTTCATGCTCAAGGCGAGTTACCAACTCCTTGATCAGGAGCGGAATATCTTCAGCCCGATCACGCAATGGCGGGGTCTCAATAGGGAAAACATTGAGTCGGTAATAGAGGTCTTCACGAAAACGATTTTCCTGTATTGCCTGTTCAAGGTCACGGTGAGTCGCAGCGACAATGCGAACATCAGCAGTAATCGTCTTGTTACCGCCGACTCGCTCAAATGATCGCTCCTGCAAAACACGCAACAATTTGACCTGCATCGACAGACTCATATCGCCGATTTCATCAAGAAATAGAGTCCCTCCCTCGGCCATTTCAAAGCGCCCCTGGCGGGCACTGATGGCACCGGTAAAAGCTCCTTTTTCGTGGCCAAATAATTCACTTTCGAGCAGGTCGGGAGGGATCGCGCCGCAATTAATCGGCACAAAAGGTCGCCCGCGTCGCTTGGAATGGTAGTGGATATTGCGGACCACAACTTCCTTGCCCGTTCCGGACTCCCCCAGTATCAGAACCGTCGCATCAGAATCGGCAACCTGGTCAATCATCTTGCGCACTTCCTGAAT
>JALWQD010000163.1 GCA_026994735.1 Gammaproteobacteria bacterium
GGGTAATTATGCCGAAGGTGCCAGCCATACGCTGACACTGCTTGATGAGCAGCCGCTAACCGCTTCACAATTATTGCAGCAGTCCTTGCTGAAGGCGCGGTTATCATTGCTGTTGCAGCAACCGGATATTGCCATTGAGAATTTACAGGCGATTCCTGAAGATCAATTAACCTCTGGACAGTTGGCCGAAGTGTATCGTCTCTATGCTGAAGCCAATCAACGCCAGGGGAATTTTTTAGCCGCTGTACGTTATCGTATTCTTTATCAACATCAGCTGCCGCCAGAGGCAAGTGAAGCGCAGCAAAAGAATCGGCAGCTCATCTGGCAGTTGCTGGCAAAAGCAGCCCTTGAGGATCTGTCGTCGGACACTGATATTGAAGCTGATGATGAACTTCGTGGTTGGCAACAGTTGGCCGTAATTGCTCGCCAGGCCCAGAATGATGCCATTAATATCGATGCCCAGCTGGCCGCCTGGCAGGCACGTTATCCGGGACATCCGGCCGCCGGTGCCATTCTTGAAGGTTTACGAGAACGCTCACACCAGATCCACCAACGGCCACAACAGATTGCCTTTCTGTTGCCGGAAGGTGGCACTTTGGCAAAAGTGGCCGCAGTCCTGCGCGAGGGGATATTATTTGCCTATTATCAGACGTCAGATTACCGCCCTGAATTACGTTTTTACGATACCGGGCTTTCAACAGAGTCTATGATTGCTGCCTATCGTCAGGCCGAGAGGGAAGGGGCGGAGATGATTATTGGCCCTTTACGCAAGGATTTTGTCCGTGACCTGGCGGCACAGTATAGGCACTTCCCGTTACCAACGTTGAGCCTGAACTATTTGCCCGCAACTGCTGAACGAGAGAGTGAGGGCGCAAATGGCCTCTATCAGTTTGGTCTGGCGCCCGAAGATGAGGTGCAACAATTAGCTGAAAGGGCTTGGCTTGATGGCCATAACCAGTCATTGGCGATGATCCCGGAGGGTGCTTGGGGTGACCGGTTACTGGCGGCCTTTCAGTCACGCTGGGATGCTTTGGGTGGGCGCTTGCTGAAGGTTGTCCGTTATCAGCCCCGGGCAAATGACTTTTCCCGTCAGCTCAGAACATTGCTTAATCTTGATGCCAGTCGTCAGCGTAAACGGTCACTGGCAGCACTGCTGGGTGAGCGGCTGTCCTTTGAGCCGCGGCGGCGCCAGGATGCCGACTTTATCTTTCTTGTCGCGTCACCGCGTGCGGCACGGTTGATACGGCCACAATTGCGTTTTCACTATGCCAGTGATCTGGCTATCTATGCTACTTCCCTGGTTTATAGTGGCCAACAATCGCCACGGCAGGATCGTGACATGAACGGCATTCTTTTTTGCGATATTCCCTGGGTCTTGAACAACGATCCTGTCTATCAGGCTGAGCGTAATATGATTGCCCGTTTGTGGCCGGAAGACTCTCGTCGTTACTTCCGCTTTTATGCTTTGGGAATGGATACCTTTTCATTGTTGGGCCAGTTAGGTGTGTTACAGGCATATCCACATGAAAGCTATCAAGGGCGCACAGGTGCCATTTTTCTGCTCAATAACGGGCGCCTCTTCCGACAGTTACCTTGGGCACATTTTGTCAATGGCCGACCGCGACTCAATTGACCGTTCCGTTCTTGCCCGGCAACGTGGTCAGACAGCAGAAGTTATTGCCTGTCGCTATCTCCTTGCCCAAGGGCTTGTGCTCCTCGAGCGCAATTATTACTGTCGCTGGGGTGAAATAGATTTGATCATGCGGGATGGAAAAACGGTCGTTTTTGTCGAGGTTCGCTATCGCAGCAATCGCTGTTTTGCCACTGCCGCTGAGAGTATCGATTATCGCAAACAGAAAAAACTGATTTTGACGGCAGCACAGTATTTGCAGAAAAAGGGGCTGAGTGATCGCTGTCCAGTCCGTTTCGATGTGGTTACAATGCGCTCAATTGGGTTGGCTTGTGAAAGTGATCTTGAGTGGCTTAGCGATGCCTTCCAGGCATGATGGGATGCTGTTGCTGTCATTAGTATCCCTGTCAGGGGCTGTGCGTCTTTTTTGCCCAATTTTACGATGGTCAGGAGGTTTGAATTGATAGCTCGTCATATTGTTCTGCGCGGAATGGCTATTGTCTGTCTTGTCCCGATGCTGTCTGCCTGTATCGGCGGGGCTGTGGTTGCGGGCGCGGCGGGAGGCGCCGCTGTAAGCGCGGATGAACGCACCATGGGTACTATGCTCGATGATGAAACACTGGAATTTAAGGCCAGCCATGCCATTGCCAACGAGCCGGGGCTTGAGCAAGGAGTACGTATTTCTGTTACCAGCTACAATCATGTTGTCCTCTTGAGTGGCCAAGCAGCGACGGAATTGCAGCGAAAGAAAGCCGTCGCCTTGACGCGTCAATTGGCAAAAGGTCGGCGAATATATGATGGCATCGTCATCGGGCCTGTGCTGCCCATCAGTGAGCGCCTGGCTGATGCCGGTGTGACGGCAAAAATCAAGACGGCTTTGTTAAGTTCAAAAGCGGCCATTGCTGTCAAAGTGAAAGTGGTGACCGAAGCAAGGACTGCCTTTTTGATGGGTCTCCTGAGTCGTGCGGAAGGAAAGGCTGCGGCAGCGACTGTGCAGCAGGTGGATAGTGTGAAGAAGGTCATCAAACTTTTTGAATATACGGATTGAGGCGGCACGATGGCACTCTCCCGGTCGCAACGAGATGACTTGCGCCATATTGTCGGCAAACGCTTCCTTGAAGACCCTGCCGATTGTTGGCCCTATGGTTATGACAACAGTAAACGTCATTTTCCACCCGATGGTGTTGTCTTTGCGCTGACCCATGACGAAGTTGAGGCGATTACACAGCTTTGTCATCAACAGCATATTCCCCTGGTCGCCCGAGGCCGTGGAACGGGCACAACCGGTGCGACCGTACCGACACGGGGTGGCCTCGTACTGTCGCTGGAAAGGATGGGTGAGATTTTAAAAATCGATCCCGATAATCGCGTTATTGTCTGTCAGCCTGGGGTCACGAATCGGCAGGTTCAACAGGCTGCAAGTGAACATGGTTTCTTCTGGCCACCAGACCCCACGAGTGCAGCATTCTGCACGATCGGTGGCAATCTGGCCTATAATTCTGCCGGCCCCCGGGCTGTCAAATACGGAACTCCTCGGGAAAATACCCTCGGCTTGCGTGCAGTCACCGGTTATGGAGCGAGCTTGCGAACAGGTGTTTATACGACCAAGGGGGTCGTTGGCTATGATTTGACGCGGCTATTAATTGGCTCTGAAGGAACGTTGGCAACGATTACCGAAGCGACACTGCAATTGACGCCACTGGCTGAATCTGTCTGCACGATTGAGGCAATCTATAGCGACATTGAAGGTGCTGCCCGGGCAGTATCACGGATTATGGCGCAGCCGATGACACCCTGTGCTCTGGAATTTATGGATGGCATGGCGATCGATATGATTCGCCACTATGCCGATGTTGAGATTCCCGCAGATGCCGGAGCGCTATTGATTATAGAAGTAGATGGCCCCGAAAGTTTAATGGCCGAGGCTGTTCAGGCAATATCAGCGGCGGCTGAAAACCCGTCACTCAGTCGTCTGCAGGCCGCTAAAGACCGCACGCAGGCTGCCAGGCTATGGGACATGCGTAAGGCCTTGTCGCCTGCTCTGCGTACGGTTGCGCCAGGAAAAATCAATGAAGATGTTGTCGTCCCTGTTTCGCGCATTCCTGAGCTGATCACAGCGCTGGAGTCGATGGCGCAACAGTATGACATCAAGATTGTCAATTTTGGCCACGCTGGCAATGGCAACATTCATGTCAACTTGCTTGTTGATCCCTCTGATAATGAGCAGATGAAGCGCGCAAATGATTGTCTTGCTGCCGTTTTTGAGCGAGTTCTGGCATTGGGTGGTACGCTCTCGGGGGAGCATGGTATCGGTCTCGTAAAGCGAGAGGCAATTGCTCTTGAGCTGTCAGCCGAGGCCTTGCTTCTGATGCGTGCGATCAAGGCGCAGTTTGACCCGCACGGTATTCTCAATCCGGATAAGATGTTCCCCTGTGTTGCTGAGGGGGAAGGTTGCACAGCTAGTGTTTAATGAGCTTCAGGTGCGGGCGTTTTCCTGGTCTTGGCTTTTTCCCTTTAGCCGCTGGCTGCTGAGCATCCGTGGCTTCCTCTGATCCAGTTTCTGTTTGCTTCTCTTCTGGGCTTTCGCCTGCGGCTGGATTTTCTCCCGTACTGCCAACGGGGGTTGCGGTCATATCGGCATTCTCGAAAACCATGCCTTCACCATTTTCACGCGCATAAATCGCCAGAATGGCGGCAACAGGAACCTGAACGTCCATGCTGCGGCCACTGAATCGAGCCTCAAAAAACAACCAGTCATTATCGAGTTGATAGGCCGCTGTAGCCTGACTGCTGAGATTCAGGACGATGCGATCATTTTCGATATAGGGTTCGGGTACGACTGTGCCCGGGTAGCTGGCCTGTACGAGAATATAAGGTGTCAGACCGTTATCCTGTATCCATTCACGGATGGCGCGTAGCAGATAGGGGCGGCTGGGTGTCATCATATCCATGCAGATTGTCGTTTTTTCAGGCCCAACTGGTAAATTCCTCTTCGATGTCGGAAAGGCTTTGACGGAAGGATTCCCGCTGAAAGAGACGTTCAGCGTAGTCCTTGACAGGTTGTGCTTGTGATGGCAATTCGATGCCGAGTTGTGCCAGGCGCCAGAGAATGGGTGCCATGCTGCATTCGAGCAGAGAGAATTCATCATTCATAAAGTAGGCACGTTTGCTGAGCATAGGCGAGAGCAGGACAAGGTCGCTGGCAATGGCCTGGCGGGCCTTGCTTGCTTTTTTCTTGTCGCCACTGCTGATATCCGGTAACAGCTGATACCAGTCTTGATCGATACGATGCAACATCAGGCGGGTGCGTGCACGGGAAACAGGATCGACAGGCATCAAGGGCGGGTGCGGGAAACGTTCATCGAAGTATTCCATGATGATTTGTGCGTCATAGATAACCAGATCACGGTCAACCAGGGTCGGTGTCGTATTATAGGCATTGAGGTCGACGAGATCTTCAGGGGGATTGTCGATATCAACGTCGATGATATCAGCGGTAATGCTTTTTTCTGCCAGGACGATGCGGACACGATGACTATCAGGACAATCAGGGCGTGAATAAAGGGTCATCATCGGACGGCGCGTGGCGGTCGTGGCCATATCTGGATATCTCCTGCTAGCGGCTAGACATAAATGTGGACAGTAAGGGCTGTATCATGAATAAGGGTGCGATTGAATTCCCTATGCAACTAAATTTTATACGTCACAGAGCAACTGATTAACCGAGTCTAGTTGCTGCGAGCAGTGCCCTCCTGTCGAGCTGAACTATCATAGCATAAATCTTCAAAATGACGACTTTTTTTAATTAACTATATGTTTTTATAATAGTTATTTTTTATGGAGTCGATGCATTGTTTTTCCTGGATGGTCAAAATCGACGCTGTTTTTTGATCGTTTCGTAGGCCTTGCGGATTTCGCGGGTTTTCTCGGTGGCGATTTTCATCATTTCCTCAGGCAGGCCTTTTGCAACAAGCTTGTCCGGGTGATGCTGGCTCAGCAGGCGTCGGTAGGCGCGTTTGACTTCGCTGTCACTGCTTGTAGCTGTTATGCCGAGAATGTCATAGGCCTTAGCCAGTTCATCGCCCGCACTCATGGTGCTGCCATCGCTGCCGCCGCGAGCAGCCTGAACCATGGTGACAAGATGGGCTAATTCTGCGCCAGAAAAGCCCGTTTTCTGGCAAATATGTTGCAGCAGGGCTTCTTCCTTGGGGTCGAGCTGGCCATCTATGAGTGCCGCCTGGACGAGGATTTCAAGGAAAATACGCAACAGGGTCTGGCGTCGGTGACAGACCTGAACAAATTGTTCGAGGATTTCATCGAGTTCGAATCCCGTCTGCTTTCCCTGGTTAAATAACTCGCGTGCGAGGCGGCGTTGTTGTTCATTGAGTTGCATCTGTTCCATGACAGATTGCGTCATCTGGATTTCCGCCTGAGAGACCCGGCCATCAATTTTTGCCAGGTGACCGAGTACGGAAAAAGTGGCTGTGAAGAATGCGGTTTGAATGCGTTCTCTTTCGCCAGCCCCTTCACCGAAGCCGAGGTTGGCCATACCCTTGTCGACACGGTGTCCGAGAGCGGCGCCAATGAGTGCTCCCAATGGCCCGCCGAGCATATATCCAAAGGTTCCTCCCAGAACCTTACCCCACCAACTCATGGTCCGTTATCTCCCTCTGCTTTCAGTTGTTAATTGTTTATTGCTCAACAACGTCAT
>JALWQD010000164.1 GCA_026994735.1 Gammaproteobacteria bacterium
GCTCGGAGATGTGTAGGAGCGGCGGAGCAGGAGCTGGCTGTTAATACCAACGAGCGCACTCTTGCCGACGCCATGCGTGATGCGGATGTTTTCATCGGCGTCTCGGGCGCCAATCTACTGGCACCTGAGCTGGTCGCCACCATGTCACCCCGACCCATCGTTTTTGCCCTTTCCAATCCCGACCCCGAAATTGACCCGGCGCTGGCCCAGGCAGTCGACGCAAGCCTGATTATGGCCACCGGTCGCAGTGATTATCCGAATCAGGTCAACAATGTCCTTGGCTTTCCATTTATCTTTCGTGGCGCCCTTGATGTCCGCGCCTCTTCAGTCTCACAAGCAATGTTGACAGCCACCGTCCATGCCCTGGCGGCATTGACCCGTGAACCTGTTCCCCAGGAAGTCCTGCGTGCCTACCGCCTTGAACATCTGGAATTTGGTCGCGGCTATATCATTCCCAAACCCCTTGACCCAAGACTCATCGACTGTATTCCTCCGGCTGTCGCCAAGGCAGCCGTTGAATCAGGCGTTGCCCGCCTGCCGTACCCGGCCGACTATCCGCCAAGCATAGCAACCCTGACGGACTGAGACGGCAGCGCAGACAAGTAAACAGCTTTTTCCGCGACGAATTTCGCCCACAAGACCATTGACTCTGCGATATACTCGACAAGAGCCTGAAGAGATCACCAGCCTGCAGGAGGAAGTGGCATGAGAAAAATTACCATTGTTGGCGCCGGACGGGTCGGCGAATCAACCGCACAGGCGGTCGCCCATGCGGAATTGGTTCACGAGGTGGCCCTGATAGACATCCGCGAGGGCGTCGCTAAAGGCGTCGCTCTGGACATCCAGGAATCGGCAAAAATGTTCCGTTTTGATACCCGTGTCAGCGGCGATCACGACAATGCCATCATGCGTGATTCTGACCTGGTTGTAATCACTGCAGGATTACCACGCAAACCCGGCATGTCACGCTCCGATGTCCTTGACGCCAACCTTGCCGTTATCCGCACGCTGGCAGCGGATATACAGCGTTACGCGGCCAATGCTTCGGTCATTGTCGTGACCAATCCTGTCGATATTCTCACTTATGCCTGCTGGCAGGAACTGGGCTGGGCACGCAACCGTGTATTCGGTCTCGCCGGTGTCCTTGATGCCGCCCGCATGGCCAGCTTCATCGCTATGGAAACAGGGTATTCAATCAAGGATATCTCCACCATGGTTATGGGTGGACACGGTGACTCAATGGTACCCATGACCCGTTTTACAACCATCAGCGGCATTCCTGTCGAATACTTCCTTGACCCTCCCTCTATCGAAAAAATCATTACCCGCACACGTCAGGGGGGAGCCGAAATTCTCGCTCTCAAACAAACCAGCAGCGCCAATGACTCACCGGCCGCAGCGATCACCACCATGATCGATGCCATGGCCAGAAATCGTCAACGGATATTACCCTGTGTGGCTTTGCTCGATGGCGAATACGGTGAAGCCGATCTCGCGATTGGCGTGCCGGTTATTCTCGGCATAAACGGCATGGAAAAAGTCATCGAACTCGAACTTAATGCCGTCGAAAAGGCGATGTTTCAACAATCCGTTGCCCAGGTCCGCGAAGACCTCGCCAGCCTTACCTAACAAGAACTCGTAAACAGTGAAAAAACCTGCCAAAACGGTCACCCTGACCGACAACAGCACCGGCAAACAAATAGAACTGCCGGTGGTCACGGGCAGCCTCGGCGCACCCGCCATTGATATTGGTCGCCTTTACCGTGACTTTGGCTATCTCAGCTATGACCCCAGCTTTGCCTCAACAGCCAGCTGTCGCAGCACGATCACCTTCATTGACGGTGACAAGGGGCAACTCCTCTATCGCGGCCACCCTATTGAAAAACTGGCCCGCGAAAACAGCTTCACGGAAGTTACCTACCTGCTCCTCTACGGCGAATTGCCCGAAGCCCATCAACGCCAGCGTTTCACAGCACAATTGCGTCGCCACAGTATGATCAACGAAGGCCTGAAAGGCTTCTTCCGCGCCTTCTACCATGATGCTCACCCGATGGCGAGTATGGTTGGCGTCGTCGGTGCCATGTCAGCCTACTATCACGACGTCACCGACATACGCAATCCAGAACATCGTGAAATAGCGGCTCACAGACTCATCGCCAAGTTGCCAACGATCGCCGCCGGCTGTCATAAACGGGCTGTCGGTGAACCCTTCGTCTATCCCGATAACAGTCTCAGTTACTGTGGCAACCTGCTGCATATGATGTTCTCGGTACCCTGCGAGGACTACGTCGTTGAGCCGGTGGCCGAAGAAGCGCTGGACATGATCTTTACCCTGCATGCAGACCATGAACAAAACGCCAGTACATCAACAGTCCGCCTCGCTGGCAGCTCGGGCGCCAATCCCTTTGCCTGCATTGCCTCAGGGATTACAGCCCTCTGGGGGCGTGCTCACGGCGGTGCCAACGAGGCTGTCCTCGAAATGCTCGATGAGATTGGCACGGTCAGCAATATTCCCCGCTACCTTGAGCGCGCACGTGACCGTGACGATCCCTTTCGTCTGATGGGCTTTGGTCACCGTGTCTACCGTAATCATGACCCCCGTGCACGCATTATCCGCACCATGTGTCACAAGGTTCTCGAGCGTCTAGGTGATATCAATGACCCAGCCTTTGAACTGGCCCTGCGACTGGAAGAAATCGCCTTGCAGGAAGATTATTTCATCGAACGCAAACTCTATCCCAACGTCGACTTCTACTCCGGCCTCATCTATCGTGCACTCGGTATTCCGCGCAATATGTTTACCGTCATGTTTGCTGTCGCGCGCACCGTTGGCTGGGTTGCCCAATGGCAGGAAATGATGGATGACCCGCAACAACGCATCGGTCGCCCACGACAGATCTATGTCGGTGCAAAATCACGCTAACAGATAGCACCGAAAGGAAGACAGTGACCGCAGTATTCCAACCCTAAAATAACTGTTCCGGCAAATCATCATTGACACCGCCCTGCGACTTGCCCGTTGGCTGATCGTCAGCAGCAGCGACTGAGGATCCTTGCTGCCCGCCATGACGAGCATATTCACGCGGAACCTGGTCCGCACGAAAAGTCTCAAAGATAAAGTTCTTCTGCCCGGTGCGAGCGAGCAGACCTGTGCGGGGATCAATGCGCACGGTCACCATCCCCGGAGGCCTCTCAAGAGGCGTCTCTTGCCGTCCTTTGAGAGCAACCTTCATATACGCGATCCACATCGGCAGCGCAGCCTTGGCGCCTGTCTCGCGGCGCCCCAGCGATTGCACCTGATCAAAGCCAACCCAGCTCACCGTCACAACATCGCCGTTAAAGCCCGAAAACCAGGCATCCTTCTGGTCATTGGTCGTACCTGTCTTGCCTGCAATATCATGACGTCCCAGCTGGCGTGCACGACGCCCTGTCCCGCGGCGAATAACATCCCGTAACAGCGTATTCATGAGATAGTTATTCTCCGCCGTCATAATCCGTTTGGCTGCATGACCCACCGGGATATCAAACGCGCCCCCCTCCGCCTCATGCAGGCAATCATTGCCCTTCTCACAAACAATTTCCGGGTCGGCTTGATAGATCACCTGACCATCAGCATCCAGAACCTGTTCGATATAATAGGGATTCACCCGATAACCGCCGTTGGCCAGTGCCGAATATGCCGTGGCCAAATGCAAGGGTGTCGTCACTCCGCTACCGAGGGAGAGCGATAAATTCTTTGGCAAACGCGCGCGTTCAAAACCAAAGCGTTCTGCATAATCGATAACATAAGCGGGCCCAAGCGCTCGCAGCAGTCGTATCGAGACCAGGTTTCGCGAATGAATCAAGGCCTCACGCAAGCGTGTCGGACCAAAAAACTTACCGCTATAATTTTCTGGGCGCCAGGCATCTTCAAGACCAGGGTCATCAAATACCACGGGGGCATCATTAATTAATGAGGCCGTGGTAAAACCCTTTTCCAGGGCTGCCGAATAGAGAAAAGGCTTGAAATTGGAACCGGGCTGACGATAGGCCTGTACAACGCGATTAAATTTGCTGCGACGAAAATCCAGCCCGCCAACCAGAGCCAGCACACTGCCATCATCAGGCTTGAGCGAGATTAAAGCACCTTCGACTGCCGGAATCTGGGCCAGCAACCAGCCATCATCTTGCGCCTGCAAGCGCACTACATCACCAACCTGGACAACATCTGCCGGGCTCTGCGGCGGCGGCCCGCGGTGACGCTCATCAATGTATGCTCGTGCCCAACGCAAACGCTTGCCATTGAGATCTGCTGCCCGTCCATCAGCCAGCCGCAAGCGTACGCGATCAGGCTCAACAAAAGTCACCACTGCCGCCTGCAACGCACAAATGGGATAGTGCCCCTTGAGGATTCCTGCCCAGTCCTGCGGCTCGGCCAGATGCGTCAGCTCAACATGCTTTTCTGCGCCACGATAACCATGCCGTCGATCATAGGCTATCAATGCCTGGCACTCGGCTTTACGGGCAGCTTGCTGCAAGCGAGAGTCGAGCGTTGTAATGACCCGATAATCGCCACTATATGCATCGCGCCCATAGTGGTCGAACATAAATTTGCGCACCATTTCCGCCAGATAATCTGCCTTGACCTCAACATTGAGACCATGCAAACGGGCCTGATCCGGTTGCTCACGCGCTGCCGCAAAGGCCTTGTCGGTAATAAAACCCAACTGGTGCATGCGCCGAAGAACGTAATTCCTGCGGATTGTAGCGCGGGTCAGATTGGCAATCGGGTTATAGGCTGATGGCGCTTTCGGCAGCCCGGCGATCATCGCAATCTGTGGCAAGGTCAAACCCGCCACGGTTGTCCCATAATAGACATTGGCTGCGGCAGCAATACCATAGGCACGATTACCGAGATAAATCTTGTTCAGATACAGTTCAAGAATATCCTCCTTACTCAGTTCACGCTCAATATTGAGCGCGAGAAAGATCTCGCTCAGTTTACGTAAATAGGTTTTATCACGACTGAGAAAGAAGTTTCGTGCCACCTGCATGGTGATCGTGCTGCCGCCCTGGCTCTTTTCGCCGGTAGCCATCAAGTTCGCAACCGCACGCAAAATTCCCTGGTAATCAACCCCGGGATGCTCAAAAAAACGATCGTCTTCGGCAGCCAGAATGGCATGGACAAATAACGGCGGTATATCTTCGTAGCGTAAAGGCTGGCGTTTAACCTCGCCAAATTCGGCAATCAGTTTCATATCCCGCGTGTACACACGCAGCGGCACTTGCATACGAATATCACGCAGTTCTTCAGTCGCCGGCAGCTCAGGTTTGATATAAAAATAGGCCGCCGTAACAGCCAACAAGCCCAACCCGGTCAACACTAAAAACGAACGCCAGCAAAAACGAAAAAATCTGCGCAAGGACTTCATCACCTCAATTGACGCCGGACCTGTCACTAACAAGTTTGCCAGCCAGATATCCGGGTCGGTTAATAACTATCTAAAAATTGCCACAGCCCCTGTTAAGGCAGGGCAAAGGCTCAGTGTAAGCAGGCATCAGGCTTCTTCGTGATACTGAACATGAAGAAACAAGCAAATTAACGGTCAATGCCAGAAAAACAGGGCTGACAGGCCATTAAAATAAAATTAATTACCGCTTCCAGCGTCGATGAGTATAAAGCTTTTTTGACGGGGGGACGATAACAGTGCAGCATCCTCGCATACGAGGCCGCCAAAAATATGATCAAACGCACAACCTGGAAAGTTTTATCTCCAGGCGAGTGCCAAAACGGAAAGTTTTAATCGTCTTTCCTAACTGGGGCACTGGTGACCATATCACCAGATGTCAAAGACATCATGAATAGGGTAGGGCAACGTGCACCTTTTCAACCGTAAAGCACCACCTCTGATCGGGCTTGATATCAGCTCAACTGCTGTCAAGCTGCTCGAGCTCTCCCGTACCGGTGACCGGTACCGCGTCGATGCCTATAGTGTTGTGCCATTACCAGCCAACGCTGTGGAAGAAAAAAACATCACCGATGTCGACGCTGTTGGCAACGCCATACGCAAGGCTGTCAGTAAATCCGGGACACGTGCCCGGGACGCCGCTGTTGCTGTCGCGGGCTCCGCAGTTATCACCAAGATCATTCCCATGCCGGCTGATCTCAGTGATGACGAAATGGCCGATCAGATACAGCTGGAAGCTGACCAGTACATCCCCTACCCCCTCGAAGAGGTCAACCTTGACTTTGAGGTCATCGGGCCATCAGAAAAAGCACCGGATACTGTCGATGTGCTGCTCGCCGCCTCACGGAGCGAAAATGTCGATATC
>JALWQD010000165.1 GCA_026994735.1 Gammaproteobacteria bacterium
CCGGTTGAGTTCCAGCTAAAGGTCGTCGCTGCTCCGGTAGTAACAGCGTTGACTGTACGTCCGCCCAAGAACGCTGTCTCCGTCACACCATGGGTATCGACCACTGGACCACTGGCAAAAAAGCCACCGCTTTGACGCCCCTGCCAACCCGACTTGTCGATTTGGCGAAATTCCTGCTTTTTGGTCGCATCGAAAGGATCAAGAAAGATGGTCGAACTCAAGGCTGTTTTCTTGCCAATTTGAACTCCACCATTACAGCTACCGCTAATACTGCACTCCCAGTAGGCATACTCGGTGTAATTAAAACCGGTGTTAAACTGGAGGCCGGTAAAGGGATCAATTTCATCGATGCTCTGTGCCAGTTCAATGTTAAATTGATCGGCCAGATTAGGCTCAACACTCTTGGCAAAGTTGCGCTGAACAACGGCTGTACTCTCAAAACCGGCGGCCAGGTCACGAATATCCTGCTTCAGCGCCAACCCCTGACAGTCCTGGAAGTTATTCGGCAGGCTGCCAGCAATGGCATTACAGTCCTGATTGGTCAGAAAAGGGGTAAAACCTTCGGAGGCAAACTCAAGATTGGCAGCCGCACCTGAAAGTGACGGATCACCGCTGACATCAGCCTCGGTCATGATCAAACGGATAAAATGCTGGCCATTATCAAGCAGCACTTCTTCCTGGAGAAAACCATTATCCTGGGACAAAATCCGACAGGATGTGACGCCCGGCGCAGTACAGGAAGCGGTGGTATCAATGACACCATTATTGACCTGCCAGCCAGCATAATTATAGTTTGTTCCCAACTGCGGCGGCGCAGCAAAGGCAACAATCGATGGAAAAAGCAAACTCAAGGCGAGCGACGCCTTACGCAAACCATTGGTCGAAATCATCAGACCGACCTCTCTTCTATATTTCTGTTTAACTAAATATGTGCAGAGCGGCAGCAATATCTTTCTCAGCCGATTTGCAACTCGTCCAGACCCAACTACATTGAACGTAGGGCAATTATACCTGAGTTGCGCAGAAAACACCAATTATGAGAAATAATTCTCAAATATAAAACTGAAAATCCCGACCAGAAACCATCAGGTTTTGGTAAAAGATGTCTTTATTCGAGGCTCTTGCGGCGGGTACTTTCAGCGCTTTCATTAGCGGCACTGATCAGCGACAATAGCCAGCCAGTAACATCTCAAACATTGCAAAGGTATCCAGACCGTGCGTGCCGTCTTGTCTCTTCTGAGCTTCGTCCTGCTGCTGTCGCTGTCTTCTGTCGCCGCAGTCGAACGCATCCCCGTAAAAACTGTTCTCCTGGCAAAGGTCATCAAGCAGGAACAACAGGATGCCCCTGCCGTCATCCTGTCACTGGACAGCCCTCTCATTGCCGCAGAAATTAGCGGTCGTATTACCGAATTACCCTTACAAGCCGGTGACACTATCCGTGCCGGACAACTGTTAGTGGCCATAGACTGCCGATCGCCAGATGCCCGAAAACAGCTTTCCGAGGCTCAATATGCCACGGCAAAAGCACGCCTGCGCTTTGCCAAGTCACAATTAAAACGCGCTCATGAATTAATGCGCAGACAGAGTATTAGTGATGAATTACTTGATCAGCGCCGTTTTGAACTCGCTGACGCCAAAGCCAGCCTCGCCCGTTGGCAGGCCGATTTGATGCTCCGGCAACTGGATATCGATCACTGTCACATCAGAGCCCCCTGCGACGCCATCATCAGCCAACGGCTGGCCAGGGTTGGATCGTTGGCAAGTCCGGGCATGGCATTACTGAAACTCATCAGAAAACAGCCCAGTGAGGTCAGTGCCCGCCTCAATAATGACGAAGCGAGAGCACTCAGACAAGCACTGGCAAGCTATTTTGTTTATCAGCACAAGTCTTACCCGTTGACCTTGCGCAAACTATCAAAACTTGTCGACAGTCGCAGCCGTACACAACAGGTACGGTTACGTTTTAGCGACAGCAACCCCCTGCCAATCGGTACTCCGGGCCGTTTGATCTGGCATTCAGATCAACCATTGATTAGCGCCGATTACCTGGTCAGGCGTGATGGCAGACTGGGTATTTTTGTTCGCGCAGAAACGACCGCTACCGCTCGTTTCATTGCTCTTCCTGATGCCCGTGAAGGTCGACCGGCACGACTTCCCCGACAGCTATTAAAGAAAACCGGCCTTCGCCTGATTACCGCAGGCCGACAATTACTTCATGACGGGCAAGCCATCGAGGAGAAAGTCAACGACGATAACGAGGCTGTGAAAACGCCTGCATGAACCATTTTCTGACCATTATCTTTCGCAATCATGTGCTCGCCAACCTGACCTTTGTCCTCGTCCTGGCGGTGGGTTTGCTGTCCTATTTAAATTTACCCCGGCAACAAGACCCCACCATTAATTTCAACTGGATCGTGATTACCACCGTCATCTCGGGTGCCAGCGCTCCATTCGTGGAAAAAAAAGTAACCGACCCGATGGAAGATGCGGTCAAGAAGGTCCCTGACATCAAGTTCATGTCATCAAATTCACGCGAGGGTGTTTCCAGCATTCTCATTCGCTTTGAAGATATTGACGACCGCACTTTCGATAAAAGAGTGGCTTCATTACGGCGTGAAATCCAGAACAAGGAAGGCGAGTTACCGGCCGCAGCCGAAGACCCACAAATTCTCGAAATAACCAGTGCCAATGCCTTTCCATCGGCGACAGTCGCCATTGTTGGCGAAGACTTTGATGAAACATTACGTCTGCAGGCGCATAATATCAAAAAGGATATTGAGCGTATTCGTGGTGTCGACCGGGTCGAGAGTATCGGCCAGGTCGAACCGGAACTACAGGTTCGCTTTGACCCACATGCTCTTGAAGCCCTTAATTTAAGTCCCGTCCAGATAACCGAGACTGTGAAGGCATTTTTTCAGGATATCGCTGCCGGCGATGTCCGCCTCGGACAACAGACCTGGCTCGTCCACTTAATCGGCAGCGATAGCAAACCATCGCTGCTCGGTGCACGGCCGATCACAGGTATCGCCGACGAAATTCGTCTTGATCGCGTTGCCCGCGTTCTGCGCGGCCGCTCGGAAGCGACCCAACTGGCCAGCTATAATGGCCGCCCGGCGGTGATGTTGGCGATCAATAAACGTGCGGGTACGAATACCCTTGATCTCGTTGACCGCATCAACGCTTATCTACAACAACGCAATGCGCTCAAAGCCAGCACGGCCGTTGAACTGATCCTTATTGATGACCAGACAACAATCACCCGCCAGGCCATCGCGGTCATGCAAAACAACGCCCTCATCGGGCTCGTTCTTGTCCTCCTCGTGGCCTGGTTATTTCTCGGCAGCCGTATTGCCGCACTGACAGCGATCGGCATTCCCTTCATACTCGCCGGTACCTTCTGGATCCTGTCGGCACTCGGCGAGACGCTTAATGTCATGGTTTTGCTCGGCGTTGTCATTGTCCTCGGTATGCTTGTCGACGATGCCGTTGTCGTTGTTGAAGGAATCTACTATCGCCTGCAACGGGGTGCCAATGCCCTGTCCGCCTGCCTTGACTCATTACAAGAAGTCTCCGGCCCGGTCACTGCCGCCGTGCTGACAACCATTGCCGCTTTCGGGCCGCTGGTACTATTACCCGGTATCCTCGGTGATTTCATGCGTGTCGTACCGATGGTGGTCATCATTGGTCTCAGTCTGTCATTGCTCGAGTCCTTCTGGATGCTGCCAGCACATGTCATGGCCGCAGGTGTTCATTTCAGGCAGCCAGGACGGATCCAGAAATTGCGCATGCGCATGACCCACTGGTTGCAGATTCATTATGTCCGCTTGCTGGTAAAGGCCTTGCGTCACCGGCTCAAGACCCTCGCCTTCCTGATATTATTATTTGCCGGCACAGTCATGGCCTTTGCCAGCGGCCAGATTCAGGTCGATTTCTTCGCCTCTGACCCCAAACGCATGTTTTATGTCAACATCGAAATGCCGCCTTCGACGCCGCTGGCACAAACACTGGCCAAGGTTGAGGACATTGAGGGCAAGGTACGGGCACATATATTCGACGGCGAAGCCCGTGCCCTGATCAGCTATGCCGGTAGCATGTTTACCGAGACTGAACCTCGTCTGGGTGACCAGGTCGGACAGATTATGGTCGGCCTGCATCCGCGTACTGAAGGTCTGCGTTCGGTCAACGAGATGATCGAGGGCATGCGTGATGATGTCCTCAATACCCCGGGTCCAGTACAGATATCGTTTTTGCGCATGGCGGGTGGCCCACCGGTATCGAAACCAATCAGCATCAAGGTACGAGGCGATGATTACGCTACCATCCGTGCAGCCGCCAATGATCTGCGTGCCATCCTCAGCCACATTGAGCACATTGTCGACATCGAAGACGATGCCAGCAAGGGGCGTAATGAGTTAACGCTAAGACTGAACAATGACGCCGTCCGTCGGGCCGGCCTCGACCCGCGGGATATCAATCAGACTTTGTTATTGCTCGCCGATGGTCTCGTGGTCACCGATACTCGCGACCAGGGTGAAAAAATTGATGTCCGTGTCCTTGCTGAACAAGCACCGCTCGCTAATATTGACGATATTCTCAAACTGCGGCTGCCAGTAAAAAACAGCAGCCCGATTCCCCTCATCGACCTCGTCGAACGCCAGCATCAACAAGCGCTCGGAAATATCCGCCATTACAATTTTCGCCGGGCAATTACCGTCGAAGCTGATATTGCGCCCGACGAGGAAGGCAAAAAAATCGACACTCGCAGCGCCAATGCCATGATCATGACCGCTTGGCAGAAGATTGCTGATCGCTACCCCAATGTCGACCTTGATGCCAGCGGTGAACTCGATGATATCAATGAAAGCATTGACAGCATGCTCGTCCTCTTCCTCGCCGGCATCGGTGTCATGTATGCCATCCTGGGAACTCAATTCCGCAGTTATTATCAGCCCCTGATGATCCTCGTAACGGTGCCAATGGCCTTTACTGGTGTCAGTTATGGTCTATTGGTCTCACAGAACCCGCTCAGCCTCTATACCATCTACGGCATCATTGCCCTTGCCGGTATTGCGGTCAATGCAGCCATCGTTCTAATCTCGGCCGGTAATGCCCGCCTTGAGGCTGGAATGAGCGTCCTTCACGCCACAATCTACGCAGCCCGCCGACGGGTCATACCGATTCTGATTACTTCGCTGACAACGATCGCCGGGCTCTTTTCACTGGCTGTAGGCCTCGGTGGGCAATCGCTGATCTGGGGGCCATTGGCTACCGCTATCGTCTGGGGGCTGGCCTTCTCGACAGCATTGACACTGATCGTCATCCCCTTACTCTATCGCCAGTTTATGCATCGCAGCCATTTGCATTGCGGTGACGACAGGCAGTACTGACTTACCGCGCTAAATGGCTCAGCCATCGATCAAGCTGGTTGGCAAAACGCTGTCTATCGCTCTGATTAAAAACAGCCTGCCCTCCTGTCTCAACACCACTGCTACGTAACTCCGTCATAAAATCACGCATACTCAGACGCTCACGGATATTGACCTCGTCATAGTGCTCGCCACGAGGACTGAGAACAGTCACCCCTTTGCCAATGACCTCAGCGGCGAGCGGGATATCGGCACTGACCAGGAGATCACCCGATACGGCATGAGCAGCAATATAATTGTCGGCAACGTCAAAGCCAGCCGGCACCTGAATCGCACGAATATATGCTGAACGCGGTACTTGCAGGGGCTGATTAGCGATCAACAGCAGCTCCATCGCCATCCGCTCCGCTGCACGGTATAGGATATCCTTTATCACACGCGGGCAAGCATCAGCGTCGACCCATATCTTAACTTTATTCATTATTTACCTGATTGAGCTATTTTTTTTAAGTAAAATTGATTATACTCGCGCGCAGGTAATCTGCTATATGATTACAAGTTATCAGTTTCATACTGATTTCCCTACTCCTGCCAGTCCCTCTTGGTCTCGTTATAGCCGCTGACCCGGGCAAGCCCGTCTTGTCTGTGGCCCTTTGCCAAATAGGACTGTTCCCAGGAGATTAGCCAACCCAGCAGCCTGCCCCGCTAAACAAATCAATGCACGGGGAAAAGGTTGCGCCACATTTTTGGAGTTCCCCCCACACATGTCTTTTGAAACTCTCGGCCTGTCGGCCGAAATTCTGCGCGCTATCTCTGAACAGGGATATAACAAACCAACCCCGGTCCAGAGCCAGGCCATTCCGGTCATTCTTGCCGGTAATGATGTCCTTGCCGGTGCACAGACAGGTAC
>JALWQD010000166.1 GCA_026994735.1 Gammaproteobacteria bacterium
ATGGTCATCGCTGGCGGCAGCAACAAGTCATTTTTCTCGCCGTTCGTCATTATGCCAGTGTCCTCAATGCCAGTGCCCAGGTTGAGGCTGAAATAAAGGCCATAGAAGCGGCGGAGCAGCATCTGAAAAATGTCCGCGCATTGCGTCAGCGTGGCATGGTTATCGATTCTGATGTTCTTGATGCGGAGGTTCATGTACTGCAGCGAAAGGTGCTTATGAATCAGGCGAAAAATCGCTTGTTGCAGGCGCAAGATGGCTTTCGATATCACCTCGGTTTGCGTCATGACGAAGCGCTTAATCTGAATAGTCCGGTTCGGTTAAAAACGGACGTGCTGCTGCAAATGACAAGCACCGCTCTTGTCGAAAATGCTTTGCATGGCCGCGAAGATTTGCTGGCAATGCGGGCGCGATTAGCGGCTGCTGAGGGCGTCATAAGGAAATCACGAGCAGGTTTTTTACCGCATGTCGATTTACAAGCCAGTCATGAATGGAATGATTGGGTGCCGGAATTGGGCCAAGGCAGTACAACAATTGGTCTGCAAGTCGGTGTTAACCTTTTTGCCGGTGGCAGTCATCGGGCAATGCTTGATGCTGCGCGTGCCCAGGCAGCTGCTTTGATGGCCAATGTCGCTGATTTACAGCAGCAAATCAGAAATGAGATTCGCCAGGCAAATCGTGATCTTGAAGAGGCGCGTTTACGCCATGATGTTCAGCGCCAGGCGTTGAAACAATCCGGTGAGGCGTTGCGGATTATTGAGTTGCGGCATCGTCAAGGTTTGGAAAAAACGGCTGATCTGCTGGCCTCACAAGGACGTCTGGATGCAGCTCGTGCAGCTGTGATCCAGGCGGGGTTTGATGTTGATGTGTCTAAGGCACATCTGCTGCTGGTCAGTGGCCTGTTGGGCAAGGAGAATATTCAATGAAGATGCGTCACATGATGTTGCCGTTTGTCCTGATTTTACTACTTGCTGCTTGTAATAAGGAGGCGCCTGAGACTCGACGTGGGGTACCCGTTGATGTTCAGGCAATGACCTTTCGCGTTGAGCCAGTCAACCGTCCGGTCAACTACACCACTAGCGGGACGGTGACCTCGGATCATCGAGTCATCGTCAGCTCCCGTTTGTCCGGATATATTCGTAAGGTTGCCGTGCACGAGGGAGAACGGGTTAAACAGGGACAATTGCTGTTTCGTATTGATCCGGTTGATGCACGCCAGGCCTATGAGCAGGCCGTCGCTGATCTCAAGGATATTGAAGCAGACCTACAACGTTATCGCGGTCTGTTAGCAGAAAATGCGGTCAGCCAACAACAGTTTGACAAGATTAAATTGAAATTTACCGTTGCAAATTCACGCCTGCTACAGGCGAAAAATCAATTGCAGTATGCCGATGTAAAGTCCACAGTCAATGGTGTTGTTGTTGAAAAACTGGCTAATGCCGGCAATCTGGCATCACCGGGAAGTCCAATCTTAATCGTAGAAGATCCGGCTAGTCTTCTCGTCGAGACCTATGTTTCTGAAAAAGTGATTTCCGATCTGCACCAAGGAGACAACGTCGAATTCTTTGTTCCGGCACTGGAGCATGCTGTTGCTGGCACGATCCGTCAGATTGTCGGTGCTGCCGATCCATCAAGCCATCAATTTTTGGTTAAAGCGGCTATTGAGGATGTCAGCGGTATTTTTCCGGGCATGTTCGTCGAAGTCCATTTTTCTATTGGTAGCCGGCAAGCGCTATTTGTGCCGTTAGCGGCGATTGTCTCGCGCGCCGGTCTCGAAGGTATTTATATCATCGATGATGAAGGTATCAGTCACTACCGACAGTTGCGTTTAGGTCAATCTCAGGGCGCTGAGGTTGAGGTTCTTGCCGGTCTCCAGGCAGGCCAGTTGATTGCATGGCAGAGCACGGATACGTTGCGCAGTGGTCAACGTGTGACGGCAGAGTAAGCTGACGTGGATCAATCAATAGAGAGAAAAATGAATATTGCCGGTCGCCTGGGTGCGGCAGCAATGCGCACAAATCTAACACCGATTATCAGTATTCTGATTTTCCTTATTGGTGTTGTGGCCTTATTTATGACGCCGCGTGAAGAAAACCCAACCATCGATGTGCCGGCAGCAAATGTCATTGTTGCGATGCAGGGTGCAAGTCCTGAAGAGGTACAAAACCTGATTGTCAGGCCACTGGAAATGGTTCTCGGTGAGATGACCGGTGTCGACCACACCTACGGTACGGCGATGAATTCCCTGGCTGTGGTGACGGTCATGTTCAAGGTCGGTGAAGATAAAGAAGTGAGTCTGGTCAAACTCTATGACCGTATTATGCACAATCTTGACCGTATCCCCCCGGGAGCCAGCCAGCCCTTGGTGAAGCCACTGGATGTTGATGATGTGCCTGTCTCGGTGATTACACTTTCGTCTAGCGAGATGGATGGGATTTCCTTAAAGGCGCTGGCTGAACGCGTACGGGAACAGCTGATTCCGCTAGCGGGAGTTTCTGTTGCCGAGATCGTCGGTGGCCGTGATCGTGAGATATCTATCGAACTCGATCCCGCCCGCTTGGCTGCTTACCGCATTCCACTTGATCGTTTGCATGCTCTCCTGATGGCTGCCAACAAGGGCGGGCCAGCGGGTGAGTTAGTCGGTGATAACAAGGTTGTCAAAATATGGCTTGATGGTTATCTAAAGACGGCTTCGGAGGTTGGTCGCCTGATTATCGGACAATGGCAGGAGAAACCGGTTTATCTGCGTGATGTTGCCAATATCCGTGACGGTGCTGCTGAACTGAAGACATTTCATCGCATTGGCTGGTCGGATAATTTTCGTCCGGAAGGCCTCAGTGGCGATGCCGAGCAGCAGGCTGTATCCATTGCCCTGGCAAAAAAAAGGGGTACCAATGCCGTCTTCGTTACCGACCGCATTAGCACTAAATTGAAGTCACTTGAAGGTGACTTTATTCCGGATAATGTGCAAGTGACACTGAGCCGTGATTCAGGTGAACGGGCAAATGCTGCTGTTAATCTGCTGCTGGAGCATTTGGCCATCGCAATTGCTTCAGTGATCCTCATCCTGTTGGTCTTCCTTGGCTGGCGCGAGGCGACAATTGTGACGATGAACATCCCTCTGATTTTGTTTATTGTTCTTGCTATCGGCTTGCTTGCCGAGCAGACAATCAATCGTATTACTCTCTTTGCCCTGATTCTTGCGCTAGGACTGCTTGTGGATGACGCCATTGTTGTTATCGAAAATATTCATCGTCACCTGCACGCGGGCGCGAAGAGTCTGGCTGACAAGTCGCGGCTGATTATCACAGCGACTAACGAGACGGGTAAGCCGACTATTATTGCCACGATTGCCGTTATCCTGGCCTTTGTTCCCATGGCCTTTGTGACCGGCATGATGGGGCCCTATATGGCCCCCATACCTTTCAATACACCCATCGCTATGGCGGCATCGTTATTGATTGCCTACATGTTTACGCCCTGGATTGCTCAGCGCTGGCTACCGTGTCGGATTGTTGAACCGACTATTGACGAAAGTGGTGAAGAGACAAAAGACTGGGTTCATCGCAGTTACCTTTATTTGGCCCGGCCGTTGATTGACTCGGCTTTTCACCGACGCATCTTCTGGTTCATGGTTGCGCTCCTGTTTACGGCCGCAATGTGGCAACCAATGTGGCAGTTTTTACGGCCCGGCGGAATTAATGGTCCCATGACTGCGGGAACCGTTGAGTTAAAGATGTTGCCAAAAGGGAACCAAAACACTTTCAATATTACGATAGATATGCCCGAGGGTACTGCCCTTGAAGTGACCGATGGTGTTGTTCGCGATATTGGCGATGTTCTGCGCAAGACGGCGATGGTTACCGATTATGAAGCCTTCGTTGGCCGTGCCGGACCGATTGATTTTAATGGCATGTTACGCGGCGCGTCGCTGTTTCGGGAAGGCTCTCATCTGGCAGAGATACGTGTCAATCTGGTTGATAAACTGGTCCGTAGCCAATCCTCTGCCGAAATTGTTCTTGATCTGCGCAAGTCTCTGTCTGATATTTTAGCCGCAAACCCCAAGGCGAGCATTAAACTTGTTGAAGATCCACCGGGGCCACCGGTACGGGCAACACTGCTGGCAGAAATTTATGGCCCCGATTATCCGACGCAACGCAAGATTGCCGAGAAGCTCCGCACACGCTTTAAAAAAACCTATGATGTGACTGATGTCGATGACTCAATTGGTGATGAGCAAATTCAGTTTGATGTTGTTTTAGAACGGGAAAAGGCTTCTTTGCTTGGTGTTGAGGCCGGCCAGGCTGAAACAGCATTACGCGACTTTCTTGGTGGTTATGCGCTGGGGGCATTGCATGTTGATGAGAGCCGTCATTCGATTTTGCTACATGTACAGATGCCCCGCTATATGCGAGCACATATTGACGATTTGAGTCGTTTGTATATCAGCGGTCGTGATGGCCTGGTGCAATTGTCTGCTATTGCTCATTTTGTTGAAAAGCGCGTTGCCCGGCCTATCCTCAGCAAGGATTCACACCCCGTCGTTTATGTCAGTGGCGAGCCGAAGACAGGGTCACAGGTTTATCCCTTGCTCGATATTGACAGTCGTATTGATGGCCGGGAACTGGTTGCCGGGGCGCAATTGAAAACCGGTGGCATGCGTTTTACAGACACTGAGCCTGAAGACAGCTTTTCCTATCATCTGCTTTGGGATGGCGAGATGCGTTTGACGCTTGATGTCTTTCGCGACCTTGGCGCTGCCTTTATCGTCGCGCTGGTACTTATTTACCTGCTCATGGTGGCTTACTACGGCCAGTTTATTCTGCCCCTGCTGGTGATGGCTCCAACGGCCTTAACGATGATTGGTATCTTCCCTGGACATATGATTACCGGCCAGCCGTTTACCGCTACTTCGATGATTGGCATGATCGCGCTGGCAGGTATCGTTGTTCGAAATTCACTTTTACTGATCGATTTTATTCTTGACTATCGCCACCAGGGGCATGATGTGCGCAGTGCTGTCCTTGAGGCAGGGGCTGTTCGTGCACGTCCCATTTTGTTGACCGCGCTGGCTGTTATCGCTGGCACATCGATCATGATTGCTGACCCGGTCTTTGGCGGCTTGGGCGTGTCGATGGCCTTTGGCACGCTGGCAAGTACGATTCTGACCTTATTCATTATTCCAATGATCTATTACCTTTGGCAGAAAGATCGCCCACTGTCAAAAAATATCCAATGTAAAACGGGAGAATCCTTGTGACGACTGAACGCGCAATTCGTATTATCGCCGGCAGTTTTATTCTCATATCGTTGTATCTCGCCTGGCGATACAACGCTGTTCCTGTACAGCAGCCAGGTTGGCTATGGCTGACAATCTTTGTCGGTGCCAATCTGTTGCAGTCCGGCTTTACCCGCTGGTGTCTGATGGAAAAAATTCTACAAAAATTAGGCCTCAGGTGTGGGGGAGTCCATGACTAATAGTGAGGAAATAATTATGAATAGCAAGATGAAAAAAACAATATCAAAGGGCCGTTTTTTATGGCTTCTGATGTTTTTTCTATTGCCCGTCTTGGCTGTTGCCTGTGGTGCCGGTGAGAAAACAGCCGAAGGATATGAAAATGTTGAAGTCGCTCACCTCTACAAGCATTGGCGGAAGGGTGCTGAAGCAGAAATTCCCTTTATGGTTCTGGATGTTCGCACACCATCAGAATATGCTCAGGGACACATTGCCGGTGCTCTTTTGATTCCTGTTCAGGAATTGGCGAATCGTCTCAATGAAGTGCCCAGGGACCGCCAGGTTTATGTCCACTGTAAGTCAGGGCGACGTTCAGAACGGGCGGCAAAGCTGCTGGCAAAAAATGGTTATAGCCGTATCGAAAATGTACTTGGAGGCATTGTTGCCTGGCAGGATGCGGGTTATCCGGTGGCCAAATAAAAGCATGAAAAAGGGTGCTTGTCAGAGGTGTTTTGAGGTTTCTGTGACAGGGGCTTATTGAGGATAATTACAGATTTACGAAGGAGAAAAGTTATGGCACATGTTGTTGTTATGGGGGCTGGCCTGGGAGGTATGCCCGCTGCATATGAAATGAAGGAAGCTCTGCGCAAATTAAAGGGCTTTGGTGATCATGAGGTGACAGTAGTATCGAATGTTGATTATTTTCACTTTGTACCATCTAATCCTTGGGTCGCGATTGGTTGGCGTGAAAAAGAAGATATCTGTTTCAAGGTTGCACCTTATCTGAACAAGAAGGATATCAATTTTGTT
>JALWQD010000167.1:0-629 GCA_026994735.1 Gammaproteobacteria bacterium
CTGAGGAAGATGTTTATTACAGTGCTGCTGGCGGAGAGTTGTCTATTCGCCAGCCCGTGTTGCGATTATTGATGCGCATTCTCGCCGGTTGCCGCCCCCAGGCCATGGTGGTTACGGAATTGTTGTCAGATCTGGCCGTACAGGCCGGGCTTGACAGTGGCAATACAGAGGCGTGGCAGCAGAGCCTTTTCCTCTGGTTATTGCGCGCCCGTGAAAACAATTTCATTTTATTGTCAACAACAGCGTATCGATATGCGATAAAGCTGCCTGCGATGCCGCGGGTATCGGTATTTGCCCGTTGGCAGGCCGGGCAGGGGCATGAAGTTGCTAATCTACGTCAGGAAAATATTTACCTTGACGATTTTTTAAGGGCCTTGCTGCCATTGCTTGACGGTCAGCACGGAGAGGCGAAATTGCTGGCTGCCCTGCAGAAAAAACAAGGGGACATTCCCATAGAAAAGCTTGCGCAGGGATTGGAGTTTTTATTGGCTGCCTGTTTATTGGAAGAAGAGTAGTGATCAAATTCACTTGATAGGAAAGACGAATGGCCAATCAAATAGAACATTATTATTTTTCGGAAACACATGAAATATGAATGGATGATAGAGAAAATATAATTCTCAAATTCA
>JALWQD010000167.1:639-6248 GCA_026994735.1 Gammaproteobacteria bacterium
TCTTTATGGGGTAGTTATGCGTTTTAATTCTTCAGGTTAAATAATTATTCCAGTCATTCTTGATGCTTGAAAATAGTCTTTTATCTGACGATGATTTTTTTCCAAAGACCAGTTGATCGCGCGCAAATAAAAACAGACAGCCATCCTTGGCCATCCATGAGTTGCTTTATCAGAATGCGGCGAAAGGATCTGCGCCACTGGTGTAGGCTGGTGTGTAGAAGCTGGCTGCAGCCGATGATGTCTGTGAATCCACCCCAGTACCCGTACCCTGGGTTTCATTGGCGAAATCATGCAGACCAAAAGCGCCTGCACCGGTGATTTCCTGGCCAAGGAGGGTATTGACAATCAGATCACCGGCTGCCCAGGTAATCGTGCCCGTACCTGCAGAGCCTGCCTCGGTCGTATAACGGCCAGAACGCTCACTGATGCTGAAATCCTGAACGATACTGGCGCCTGGATCATTCAGGGTGCCACTCTGGTCGATACGTGTGCCCTGGTCAGCAGCAGCCTTTGCCAGATCACCGACTGTTGCCCCCTCGATCGAGAAGTTCTCGAACTTGAAGCCAGAAGTATAGGTTGTATCGCCAGCACTGCTTGTCAAGGTCAGATCAGCAAACTTACCGTTATAGCCGTCCATGCCAACCATGTTCATGCCATGTTTGAAATCAAAGCCGGCAGAAAACTGTTGGGCGCCTGTATCAGTGATTCCTTGTTGCAGGCTGACCATGACATTATCTGTCATGATGCCCATCTGACCCATAGGCATGAAGCCGCCGGTGTTAAGTTTCGATGTCGCAGAAAAAGTTTCTGTGCCCGAAGTCTCCACCAAGGTTTGTTTGTCTGAAATGCCGCCCATGGCGCCGCCCATTTCAATCCAGTTTTCGTCTATAAAACCAGCCTGATCATCAAGGATTGTATGGATATAGGTCTTGCCACTGATAACACATTGTTCCTGGGCAAAACCTGCTTCATTGACGCCCAAGGACGAACAGCCTGCCGTGCCGGAAGTAATGGTACCCGCGCCATCAATGGTATAGGCATCAAAAGCTGCCGGAGGAGCCGCCAATATAGCCATTGGAGCGGCAATCAGTGAACTGGCAAGAGCGATCTTGATAGAGTTGGTTAATTTCATGGTGTTATTCCCCTGAATTAATTTGATTATTTTTTCATCATTGGATGAATGTGTTGTCAAAATATTTTCTGGTTTTGAGATTAACCACCTGATAGCGGTATTGATCTGTCATGAATAATAAATTGTCCAGGACAATGTATTAAACAAGTGGTTAAAAGTGTTTAAAACCAGAGGAAGCCAAACATCGAACACATAGTTTTCTGTATTCTGATGATGACTAGATGTATTCCAGGGGAGGTGGCTTGTGCAATAAGGGGATATAGTTTTTGTGGGTGTTAATGATGCCCACAAAACCATATGATGCGATATCAATTTGGAAGTCAATGATAGAAGAAAGTGCGATATAGCAACAGCTTCCAGCAAAGCAGTTGCCAGGCGAGTCATCACAGTGACCGCCTGTGACGGCCATTTTTTTCATATTGGCAGAGTTTTTATGCCATTGCTTAATGCTATCAGATGAATGCTTGCTTTTATGTGCCGATGAGTGATCCATGTGGCGTATGGTGGATTGTTCACGCATGCTCTCGGTGAAAACATTACCGAATTTTAAATGCCCGACAGCAATAGCCATGGGGTTTATCATGATGGCAATCATGATATAGCCGATGAGCGCTATTTTTTTGTTACTGCGTCGGGACAAAATAATTTCCTTTAAAACTATATTTAAGGGAACTTTACCATGAAAATGGAATAGACCCTAAAACCTGCTACTGACTTTATGGTTTTTTGCGGTCATTAAAATATCTTTTTTGCGATAGGGTCAGGTTGCTCCAAAGCGGCATTTTCCGCTGCTGTGAGCGAAAGCGATGGCCGCAGGGGTGTAACCGGTGAATGCTTATGTCGTGCCTGCTTTGATAAGTTTTTTTTCACGAATACGGTATATCTTTTGAACAGGAAGGATCGCGATAATTCCATCGCCAGCCAAGCCTATATGAGCCGCATTCATAATGACCCTGACAAGTTCATCAGATTTTTCTGTATGGGTGAAAAGTTCAATGCGCATGTGTCCTTCCATCCAGTCATTATTGAAAGGGTTGCGTAACTCGCCATAGCCTTTGACCTTGGTTACAGTGATGCCCGATTGTCCGGAATCTTGTAGAGCATGCTCGACTTTTTCCAGGCGCTCGGAACGAATAATGGCTGTTATTTTACAAAAGGTCATCCTTTTTTCCTTGCTGTCGAAGAGAGGTATCGTTGACTCCGAGAATGAGAAGGGTGCTTTCATACTTTTAAAGAATAGGCTTGTCATGATAGATCGGAAAGTATGATGTCGGGATGACCGGGAAATGACGATGCGGTCATCTTGGTCTGCAGGCTAGAAGGAGGACGGTGATTAGCCGCCTTCCGCACCCGGGCCTGATGAATCCTATGCCGATATCCGTCCGGCTAATCATTAATCAGCGTTTTTTGCGATCACTTACGAAACGGTTAATAGCTATGTTGTTGAGTATTTTTTCTGGTAGAAACAATCGCTTTTTTGCCGTAGCTTATTTACTGATGGGCTGGTGGGGACTCCATGCCGAGCAATACAGCGGCAATGGATATCGCAATAAAAATCATACTGTCAATGCGTAGAACAAGGAGGAAGTGGTTCATGGAGGCTTGCCAGTGATTGCCTTCTTTTTTTACTGACTCAACAAGCGCGGGGACCCAGCGAAAGCGGTTGATTGCACCGATCATCATCATGATAAAAACCAGTGCCAATTTAAGCAATAAGGCACGACCATAGTCGCTACTCCAAAGGTTTTCCAGGGCTCCAAGCTGATGCCAGCTGTTATAGGCACCAGTTAACAAAACCAGAGCGAGTGCCAGTGTCGCCAGTGTCGAAAGACGTAAAGCGACTACGATCCTTTCATCGACATGTTCTCCCTGGCAAAGTGCGGGCAGGATCAGCAGCGCATAAAGAATGACTGTCCCTCCCCAGAGTGAGGTGCTGACAAGATGTGTCCAGTTGATGATATTGATCATTGACCAAAGACCATCATCGCCCGCGTGGCTGGTTGCGCTGAGTAGAAAAGTCGTTGTCAGAGCGGCACAGAAGATGATTGTCGAAGGCAGCCTGGACCAGCCTTTTTGGCTAATCCAGGCTGTGGTTATCAGTATCAGGGCCAGTGTCGCGAGACGCCATTGCCAGTAATAACCATAGTCGCTATGACTGAGTACTCTGGGGATAAATCCCCAGGCGTGAGCCAGGTTTACATCGGCCAGAGCTGCCGTTCTCATCAGGAGATCGACAACACTTGTCAAGAACAGCAGTGCTAGCACCCATTGCAGCATGTGAGTGCGCTGCTTGCGCTCTCTCGCCGACATCATAGGTGCCAGCCATAATGTCGCTATGGACAAGGCATAAAGCAAGGCCAGGGCCAGGCGCTCGATGGGTGTGGAGAGAAGGTGAATAACACTGCTGGACACGGTCAGCGCCTACTTTATATTGAAGGAGAATGAGCCCTTGACGCGGTGGCCGTCACCGGAAATAACATTCAGTTTGACATCATACGTTCCCGTCATGAGTGGTTTCAGGTGAATGCTGAGATGTTTGGGGTCGCCATCATTGGATACTTCCCCACTATCAACACGATCACCGTTGCGGTTTTTTATTTCTATTTTGCTCCATTCTCCGGCTACTTTTCCTGAGAACCAGAGATCGACCTTTGTGGGGGCTTTGCTCAGTGATGCTTTGTCGGCAGGTTCAGACCGCTGCATGTGTACATGAGCGAGGCTTGTCGCAGACCAGAAAACAGCTAAAAAAGCGCTCAACACAAGGGCAGGTAAGGTATTTGCTTTCATCTAATATGACTCCTTCAGGTTGTCGATGGTTTAAACGGGATCGCTTCATATTTACTATGGTAACGTGGTGCTGGCAAAAAGGGCGGCTGCAAGCGCTCGCCCGTGTCTTCTTGATTTATTCAGTTATCTACTTCGTTTCCAGCGCCAGCAGATTTTTGATTTTAGACGACAATGAATTGCCCCATCATGCCGTCATCTTCGTGCTCGAGGATATGGCAATGATACATATAAGGGGTGTTTGGGTCGGAAAAATCGCTGAACTTGACGATGATCTGGACGGTTTCATTGGCTTTTAGCAAAACGGTGTCCTTCCAGCCACTTTCATTAGCTGCCGGTGGACTACCATCGCGTGAAATAATTTGAAATTGCTGGTCATGAATGTGAAACGGATGAGCCATGCCATTATTATTGGTGATGGACCAGATTTCTGTTGTCCCGAGGGTGATCGTTTCATCGATACGTGTCAGGTCCATGGATTTGCGGTTGATGGTGAACCGTCCTGCAGAAACCTCGAGAGAGAAAGGTCGATTTACTGTTGCCGTTAATGTCGGGATAGTATTCATCGTTGATGGTAATTGCGGTCTGTTGACAGCCGCCTTGTCAACGGTAATGGTCATGATGTCGAAGTTGCTGTTCGCGAGCGTATCGCCCCCCATACCGCCAGCACCCATGCCACCGCCCATCAGATTACTGACCTCGGAGGAATAGCTGACCAGCTTCAGCGAATTATTGAGGTCACCCGAGAGGTCAATCATGATTTCGGCCCGTTCTCCGGGGCTGATGAGCAGTCGAGTCAATGAGGCAGGTGCCACGAGTAAGCCACCATCACTGGCAATTTGTTGAAAACTGCGGTTGTTGCTCAGGCCCAGATTGTAAATGCGGGCATTAGAACCGTTCAGAATACGTAATCTGAGCCATTGCGCCGGTGCTGACAGAACCGGTGTTTCGCTGCCATTGACGAGGATATGATCGCCTTTCATGCCCGTTCTGTCACGCATCTGTGTGAGGTAGGCGAGAGAGCCATCGGTATTGAAGCGGCGATCCTGGATGACGATGGGGATATCGTCAACCCCATATTCTGACGGTAAATTGAGGGCGTCGCTATTGGCATCATCAACGATGATCATGCCAGCAAGGCCGCGGAAGACCTGTTCGCCTGTGGTTCCGTGCGGGTGCGGGTGATACCAGAGGGTAGCCGCCTCGTTGAGGACGGTGAAGGCTGCTCGCCAGCTTTTACCCGTGGCGATTTCCTGATGTGGGCCGCCATCTTCAGTGGCCGCCAAGTGCATGCCGTGCCAATGTGTCGTCGTTGTTTCGCCAATATTGTTGCTGACGTTGATATCGACATTATCCTGCCGCCGCAGGCGCAGAGTCGGACCGAGAAAATTGCCGTTATAGCCGAGAGTTGAGGTTTGAATGCCGCTAATAAATTCATGCGTTCCCTGCTGCATGGTGAGATTGTAGACACGCCTTCCTGTGAGGCTGTCTATTGTGCCACTGTCCAGAGGCGGGATGGGCAGAGACTGATTGCTGATGGTACTGCTGACAACGGATGATGAGTTGCTACCGCCGCAGGCAGCGAGTGATAACGGCAGGCTGACAGTGCTGGCAAGTCGCGCAGAATTGATCAGCAGGGAGTTTTTAACTGCCTGAGCAAGAAAGCGTCGTCTCGAGATCGGTTTGTCCAAGA
>JALWQD010000168.1 GCA_026994735.1 Gammaproteobacteria bacterium
CGCTGGCGGCAGTGACCCTGCGAAATATGGATATGGAAGAGATCCCGAAAATTTCGGTTATTACCTCCGTTTTTTTCATCTCGTCATTGATTCATGTTCCCATTGGTCCAACAAGTGTGCATTTGATTCTTAATGGTCTGGTTGGCATTGTCCTGGGTAGACGCGCTTTCCCGGCGATATTACTGGGCCTGGTGTTGCAAGCCTTGCTTTTCGGCCATGGCGGTTTGACCGTCCTCGGGGTCAATGCCTTGATGATGGGGGGTGGGGGCTTGTGTGCCTATGGTGTCTGGCAGCTACGCCACCGCTTCACGCTCGAGCGCAAGGAATTTATCTTTGGTGCTCTCGCCGGGGCGACGGGGACGGTGTTTTCCGGTCTCGTGCTGGCGTTGGCTCTGGTGACAACGGGAGAGGCCTTTTTTGCCACAGCCGGATATGTACTGCTGGTACATATACCGATTATGGTGGTTGAGGGTTTTGTTGTTGGCGCTTGTGCATCCTTTCTCAAGCGGACAAAGCCCGAGATTCTGGCCGGAGAGACAGTGGCCCTGCAGAGCAAAGCCTAACCGAGCTTTTTATCTTGTTGCTGATGTTACCGTTTTCTGTTCTCTGGAGAGTTGAATGCCCCTAGATATTGATCGTTTTGCTCATCTGGCGTCACCTATTCAACGTTGGGATCCACGTTTCAAAATTGCTTCCCTGGGCATGTTGGCTCTGGCCATTGCGATGATCAAGACTGTCCCGGTGGCTTTTCTGGCCTTGCTGCTGGCACTGATCGTCATGGTTGTGAGTGCATTGCCAATGCACTTTATTCGTCACGGGTTGTCGTTCGTGTTGTTTTTCCTGATCCCGTTTTTTCTCATTATGCCGTTGACCTATCCGGGCGAGGCCAGTTTTCATGTCCTCGGACTGCCTTTTTCCTGGGACGGACTGCGGCTGGCGACACTGATCTTTGTCAAGGCGATTGCCATTGTATTGACGACATTTGTTATCTTTGGCAGCAGTCGTTTCGATATTTCAATGATATCCCTGCAGTACCTCAAATGCCCGACAGTGGTTGTCCAGATGCTGCTTTTTACCTATCGCTATACCTTTGTCTTCCTCGAGGAAATGCGCCGCATGCAAACTTCCATGCGTGCCCGTGGTTTTGTTCCGAAGACAGATCGCAATACATTGAAAATATATGGTAATTTTGTTGGCACGCTACTGGTACGCAGCTTTGAACGTACCGAACGTGTTTACAAGGCAATGCTGTCGAAAGGTTATCAGGGCGAGTTTCACACCCTGGTTACCTTTGCCAGTGATCGCCGGGATTATTATAAGGCCGTCGTCATTTTCGCGCTGATGGTTGCCATGATCTGGCTCGATTGGAGCGGTCAGTTTGCGCCAGCACTTGAGGCCTGGTACTAACCATTGCGCGAGACATTTCTTGCAACGCGTATGTAGGATTGCTGCTCTGATCCAGCGGATTGTAGTGGCAGGATCCATTGAATTGCCCTGCGGGCACGAAGGAATATCTGATGACTGAAAAAGCTATGATCGACGTCGATAATGTCAGTTTCACCTATCCGGATGGGCACCATGTGCTTGACCAGCTAAGCTGCAAGATAGGTCTCGGTGAGAAAGTGGCGCTGATTGGTCCAAATGGTGCCGGTAAATCTACCTTTATGAGTCATCTGAATGGTGTTCAGCTGGCCAGTGAGGGTACGATTCGCATTGATGGCATGGAGGTTGTCAAATCCAATCTGGCGGCTATTCGGCGTAAGGTTGGCATTGTCTTTCAAGATCCTGACGATCAGCTTTTTTGTCCAACGGTTTTTGATGATGTGGCTTTTGGTCCCTTGAATCTGGGCCTGCCGCGCGATGAAATTCAGGCCCGTGTCGAAGAGGCATTGTCTGTCGTTGGCCTCGAAGGGTTTGGCGAACGCTCGTCGTTTCATCTGTCTTTTGGTGAGAGGAAACGACTGGCGCTGGCGACGGTGCTTTCATACCAGCCGGATATCCTCGTTTTCGATGAACCATCGACAAATATGGATCCGATGAACCGGCGAAACCTGATCAGCTGGCTGAAAGAATCAGAGAAAACCGTGCTGCTTTGTACGCATGATCTCGATATTGCTCTTGAGGTATGCAGTCGCTGCCTGTTGCTTGTCAATGGCCGTATTGTCGCCGACGGGCCAACGTCTGAAATCCTCTATAACCGTAAATTACTTGAAGATAACAAGCTCGAATTACCCCTGGCCTTGATGACTCACGAGTTATTGCACGGGATTCTCCATGAGCAGGAAATGGATGAGGAGCACCGCAAGATTATTGGCACCTTTCTCCATGCTCATCGCCATGCGCACGATTCGGACGGTCATATTCATGTCCATATCCATGCCCATGATCATGACCATGGGCATTTGCATGAGGCCGTCGATGCCGGTCATTTTCATGATGATGATGAGCATGTTCATGACGACCACGCCTCAATCGGGGTTCCCCATCATCACGATCATGGTGATCACAGCCATGATCATTCGCACGACCACGACCACGACCACGACCACGACCACGACCACGGGAAGTAGCGGCCTGGCAAAATAAAAAGTCGGCAAGTGAGATCGGCAAGGCCTGCTGGCTCTGGCTCCCAGCCGGGCAGGAGGGATATGCCCCTCAGGTATTGTGGTACGTCAGGCGAGGGATTCCCGGGTCCGTTTGGGCGGTTTGGTGCTTGTAAACGGTTTTGTAGGGCCAGCCTGAAAGGGAAGTCCCGGCGTTTTTCCTTCTCTATCGGTATTTTTTCAGGCTGCTTTTGAATAACAGAATGTGTCCTATGGCATTGTTCAGTTCTGCTCTGTCGTCTGTGCAAATCGGCGCAGGCGCAAACTGTTGCTGACGACAAAGAGACTGGAAATGCTCATCGCGCCAGCCGCTAGCATAGGGTTCAGCAACGGTCCGCCAAAAGGGTAGAGGATGCCGGCGGCAATAGGAATGAGAAAGATATTGTAGGCGTAGGCCCAGAAAAAGTTCATGCGAATAATCGCCAGTGTTTGCCGCGATAGATCGATTGTTCTTTCCAGGCCACGCAAGTCACCGGAAATAAGAATGACATCGCCGGCTTCGACCGCGATATCGGTGCCTGTGCCGATGGCAATGCCGACATCAGCTTGCGCCAATGCTGGTGCATCATTAATGCCATCGCCAACAAAGGCTACTCGTTCACCCTGTTGTTGCAGACGTCTCACTTCCTCCGCCTTGTCGCCGGGCATGACATCAGCAATAAAACGGTCTATGCCTGCCTGTTCGGCAATGGCGCGTGCGCTGGCGGCATTGTCTCCCGTTAACATCAGGGTCTTCAGGCCCTTCTTGTGTAAAGCTTTCAGGGTCTTGCGACTCTCTGTTTTGATGGCGTCGGCGACAGCCAGCAGCAAAATTAAATGATGATCATAGGTGGCAAAGAGTATCGTTTTGCCGCTTTCAGTCATTTCCGCTGTCAGGGGCGCGAATTCTGCAACATTAAAGCCAAGTTGTGTCATGTAGCGCTCGGCTCCGATATGCAGGGCTAAACCGTTGACGGTTGCTGACAGCCCCAGCCCAGGTTGAGCCTCGATATTTTCTGCAGCCGGTAATATCAGCTTCCGTTCTTCCGCGGCAGTGACGATGGCTCGGGCAATCGGGTGCTCACTATGGTTTTCTGCTGCGGCTACCAGTGCCAGCGCGTTGTCTTCGTCGTAGTCGAAGGCGTGGATATTTGTCAGCCGCGGCTTGCCTTCGGTCAGGGTTCCGGTCTTATCGAGGATAACGGTGGTGATGCCGGCAAGGGCTTCGAGGGCTGTGCCCTTACGAAAGAGAATGCCCATCTCGGCGGCGCGTCCGGTGCCGACCATGATGGCCGTCGGGGTTGCCAGGCCCATAGCACAGGGGCAGGCAATAAGTAGCACACTGACCGCGCAGACGAAGGCCAGACTGAGCGCCGGTGTCGGGCCAAAGGTTAACCAGACTACAAATGTCAGCATCGCCAATATCAGGACGACAGGGACAAAGATGGCAGCAATACGGTCGGCGATTATCTGGATACGAGGTTTGCCCGCCTGTGCTTCTTCAACCAGCCGAATGATGTGTGCCAGAGTGGTATCGCTACCAACACGTGTTGCGCGCAGGGTCAGGCTGCCCTGGCCATTGACTGTGCCGCCAGTGATTTCGCAATGAAGACTCTTTTCCGCCGGCATGGGTTCGCCAGTGAGCATCGATTCATCGACGTAAGAATGGCCACGGATAATAATGCCATCGGCAGGGATCCGCTCACCCGGGCGTACATGAATGATGTCATCGGGCAGCAGTTCTGTGCTGGCGATTTCGATCAGCTCGCCATTGCGTTCGACACGCGCTGTCTTTACCTGTAGATCGAGCAATCGGCGGATAGCGGCTGAAGTCTGGCCGCGGGCGCGGGCTTCGAGGAAGCGGCCAAGCAGGATCAACGTTACAATGACGGCGGCAGATTCAAAATAACTTTGTGCTGTACCGGCGGGGAAGGCCTCAGGAACAAGCAAGGCCAATAGCGAGTAGATATAGGCCGCCGAGGCACCAATCATGACGAGGGCATTCATGCCTGGGCTGAGGTGGCGAATTTCCTTGAAGCCGAGGATGAAAAAACGTCTGCCGGCAAAAAAAAGGACGGGTGTGGCCAGAAGTGCTTCGATCAAATGCCATGTCTGGGCACTGAATTGCTGTGTGAATGCCCGCTCTATGGTGGCTGACAGCATGGGCAGCATGGCGATCAACACCAGTGGCAGTGTCAGGCTGGCAGCGACAAGCAGGTCGCGATGCAAGGCCTTGTCTTGGTCTGCTGCCGGCGCATTTTCCTCCGTTGTGGCCAGCTTGTCATTGCGGACCTGATAGCCGGCTTTTTCAATGACTGACTGAATTACCGCCTGGTTAGTGGTGGCTGGCAGCCAGCGGATATGGGCGCGATTGGTGGCGAGGTTAACCGTCGATTCGAGAATGCCCGGTGTTTTTGCCAGAGCCCGTTCAACGCGACCAACACAGCTGGCACAGCTCATCCCGTCAATGAGCAGGTCGGCGTTATCGCTGCTTACCGAATAACCGGCATGTTCGACGGCATTGACGATTTCCTGGGCACGGGTCTTGCTCTCGTCGTAGGTAATATGAGCCTTTTCTGTACTGAGGTTGACGCTGACACTGGCAATACCGGTCAGCTTGTTGATGGCGCGTTCAACACGGCCAACACAGCTGGCGCAGCTCATATCACGAATATTGAGATTGATTTCAGAGGTCATGGTTTTCCTGCAAATGGATTGCCGTCATCATGTCTTAACGATACTTTAATATTTCCATGAGTTCATCGACGATGATGCTGCTATCACCCCGTTGGGCAGCCGTGGCGACATGATCATGCAGATGGCTGCGCAAAACTTTCTCACCCACCTTGTTGACAGCGCCATTGATGGCCTTCAATTGTCGCAGGACATCGACACAATAGATCTTTTCATCATCGAGCATGCGCAAGACACCTTCGACATGACCACGAATTGAAACCAGGCGCTGATGAGCATCCTGGCGCGTTTTTTCGTCAAGATTCAGCTGCTGACAGCACGGTGCTGTCATGTCTCGACAGAGGCGCTGTAGCCAGCTTCCTCGATCGCAGCGATCAGGCTTGCCGTTGATGCAGTGCCGCTGATCTGGGCTTGGCCCTGTTCGTGGCTGACGCTGTGAATGGTTTCAACGCCAGTGACCCTGGCCAGGGCCTCTTTCACCGCAGCACTGCAGTGAGCGCAGCTCATGCCGTCAATTTTAATGGTTATCATGATAGTTTCTCCCGTTGTTTATATGCTTCCCCCCCTGGGGAGGGGTACAATAACACTCCTTTGATAGTGTCCGCTAGTCTCTATATAGGTTATTATTTTCAAAATCCAAAAATAAGGATGGTTGCCGTGGAAAGAATTACCATGTCTCTAGATGAGGCGCTGGCTGAGAAGTTCGATGAATTTATTGCCCGCCATGGTTATACCAACCGTTCGGAAGCGATGCGTGACCTGATTCGGCGAGCGTTGCATGAAGAGCATTTGGACGATGACGACGAGGGTCATTGTGTGGCTGCCCTGAGCTATGTCTATAACCACCATGAGCTGGAGTTAGCGAGCAGAATTACCCGTGTGCACCATCATCATCATGCGTTGAACCTGGCCAGTATGCATGTTCACCTTGATCATGATAACTGTCTCGAAATTGCCAT
>JALWQD010000169.1 GCA_026994735.1 Gammaproteobacteria bacterium
CCGGGCAGCGCAAGGCAGGCCCTGGCTATTTGCCCAAATCGAACATTATTTACAATATGGCCAGCACCTGCCCGCACCGGACAGAGAAGAAATCGCCAATATCGTCGGCCATCATCTCGATGAACTCTATGCCTTCTACGGCGAACACATTGGCGTCCGCATGGCGCGAAAACATATTTCCTGGTACACCAAGGGCTTCAACGGTGCGGCAGCATTCCGCCAGCAGGTCAACCGCATCGACAACATTGCCGAGCAGCGCGCAATGACGAGCGATTTTTTTGCCCGGGCAACAACTAATTTGGGGGCAGCGGCATGAGCGACAACGATCTCGATTGCCTGGACAAGCCGGCAGATGCTGCGAAAACCTTTATCGAGCGGCCGAAACATCCCCTCAGTGCCTGTATGGAAATCGCCCTCGCACGCTATTTTGACGATCTCGATGGCCACAACGGTCATGACCTTTATGACATGGTCATGAGTGAAGTCGAACCACCGTTACTGGCCGCTGTCCTCTGTCATACGCGCGGCAACCAGAGCCGGGCAGCAGAAATCCTCGGCATCAACCGCAGCACGCTGCGTAAAAAGATCGAAAAATATAATTTAGCCGAGCCCGCTGCCCGTAAACGGCGAAAAAAGCCTCGCTAGCAGTCAATTCGTAATCCTCTATACACCCTTGACCTTCCCCTCTTCTCATAGCTGAGTGTAATTTCATGACCCCTATTCGACGCGCGTTAATCAGTGTCTCCGACAAAACAGGTATCCTTGAGTTTGCCCAACAACTAAGCACACGCGGTATCGAGATCATCTCCACCGGAGGAACAGCAAAGATGCTCCGTGAGGGTGGTCTTGCTGTCACCGACGTCACTGACGTCACCGGGTTTCCCGAAATGATGGACGGTCGCGTCAAGACATTACACCCGCGTATTCATGGCGGCCTGCTTGGTCGCAGGGGCCAGGATGACGCCATTATGGCTGCCCACGGCATCCAGCCAATCGACCTCGTTGTCGTCAACCTCTATCCCTTTGAGTCGACAATTGCCCGCCCTGATTGCGACCTCGCCACGGCCATCGAGAACATCGACATCGGCGGCCCTTCGATGCTGCGCGCTGCTGCCAAGAATCATGCTGCCGTTACGGTCATCGTTGACAGTAGCGACTACAGCCGTGTCCTCAACGATATGGAGACACACCAGGGCGCAGTCAGTGATGAACTGCGCTTCTCTCTTGCTGTGCGCAGCTTCGAGCACACAGCCCGTTATGATGGCGCTATTGCCAACTATCTCGGCGCCCGCTGTGAAGGTGGCAGCGAGCACTTTCCGCGCACCTGGAGCAGTCAGTTTGTCAAGGCAGAAGAACTCCGCTATGGCGAAAACCCACACCAGTCAGCGGCCTTCTATCTCGCCCACGATGCTCCTCCCGACAGTCTCGCCAGAGCCGAGCAGTGCCAGGGGAAGGCGTTGTCATTCAACAATATTGCCGATGCCGATACGGCGCTGGAATGTGTGCGCAGCTTTAACGAACCGGCCTGCGTCATTGTCAAACATGCCAACCCCTGCGGGGTTGCCATAGGCGACGATATTCTCCTTGCCTATGAACGCGCCTACCAGACCGATCCGACCTCCGCCTTTGGCGGCATTATCGCCTTCAATCGCGCGCTGGATGACGGCACAGCCAGCAGTATCATCGGGCGCCAGTTTGTCGAGGTCATCATTGCTCCATCGGCCAGCGCAGCAGCCCTGAAAACCCTGTCAGCAAAGGCCAATGTTCGCGTCCTGCTAACGGGCCCCACAGACGACGGCATCACTGCCAGCAATGACTTCGATTACAAACGTGTTCGCGGGGGATTGCTGATTCAGGATCGTGATAACGGCATTATCAGCGCCAGTGACCTCGTCGTTGTCAGCAAACGGCAACCGAGCGATGAAGAAATCGATGATCTGCTCTTTACCTGGCAGGTCGCCAAACATGTCAAGTCGAATGCGATCGTCTATGGCCGCGGGCGTATGACTATCGGCGTCGGTGCAGGCCAGATGAGCAGGGTCTACAGTGCCCGTATCGCTGCTATCAAGGCTGCTGATGCCAACCTTGATGTCAAAGGCTCGGTGATGGCCTCCGACGCCTTTTTTCCTTTCCGTGATGGCATCGACAGTGCTGCCGAAGCAGGCATTCGTGCTGTCATCCAGCCAGGCGGGTCAATGCGTGATGACGAGGTTATCAGTGCCGCCGATGAACACGGCATGGCCATGGTCTTTACCCGTATGCGCCACTTCCGGCACTAATAGCCTGGCCACCGGCTGCAGCTGTTTAACGCTTCAGCCGGTCGGCGACAGTGCCGAACAAGCCTCAGCACCAGTGCCAGCAAAGGCAGCAATAACCAGACAATATCTACGGCCCCCGTCCCCTTGCCTCCCTGGCTGACCGGTTCATTGAAGGAATAGATAGCCACCAGCCCGCTCTGCCGGTTACCAGCAAGATCGACTGCCAGCACTTCCAGTACCGCCCCCTGTTGCAGGGTAATCGGGCCATTATAGATACTTGATGCCGGAATCAACTGGCCATTCGCATCCTTGATCGTGCCATCGGATGGCTGACTGCCATCCAGCGTATAATACAACTTGTCCTGGCAACCACTGCCCGTATCCGTACAGCTTATCGTCAACGTCAGCGGCCCCTGGTAACTGCCTCCGAGAGGATCAACCGTCACCACTGGCGTCGTCAGGTCCAAATGGTACAGTGCCTGCTGTTCCGTCTCCCGGTTACCGGCGGCATCAATAGAAAAATACTTCAGCGTAATATCGGCAAACCCCAGTTCCAGGGCTGCCAGACGTGCCGCCAGGTCAATCGGTTGATTATAAAAATCAGCAAGCCGCACCTGCGGTGCCGTGCCGTCAAGGGTAAAATAAGTACCCGCGCAACCCGAACCCTTTGGCTCCGGAGGCGTCAACGGCAAGTCATTCACTGTATCGCTACAAGAGAGAACAATATCCTGTAAATTTATCGCTGTCGCCGTTGTGCTGTCGGCAACCTTCTGGCCATAAGTGCCTGGCGGCAGGCTGTTAGCGCTCTGCGGTGCCGTCATATCGACAAAATAATCGCCACTGGCTTCATCAGCCCAAAGCCCCTCACTACCGCGGCCCAAATAGCGCAAGCGTGACTTTTCACTCGTCACTGAAATGGGACCAAGATAGAGCTGTCCGCTCGTAGTCCGCGGGTCTGTGCCGTCAACAGTGTAGCGTATTTCACTGCACGCATTATTCGTGTTGTCCGTACACATCAAGCGAACTGTCTGAGCGACAGTATAAGCGCCCGGAGCCGGGCTAGTGGATAATTGCGGTGGACTGACATTAAAAGCAGCCTGATAACCGCGAGCAAGCGAATAACGGAAATCCCCAGCCGCAAACAACTGCCTTCCATCAGGTGCCAGGGCAAGCACATTGATCATCACTGCCGGTGACAATACAGGCGCCAGCCCCAGCAACATGCCTGCATCGGCAGTCAAGGCCGCCAGATGGTCGCGCCCCTGCCCCCCCATGAGCGTAAAATCACCGCCGATGTACAGCACGTCATGATTTCTCGCCAAGGCCAGCGTCCGCACAGTCGCATCAACACTGGGTGCCCAGCTAGCCACAGTCGCCACCTGTGGAGCCAACGATACCTTCGCCAGATGATTACGGACAATGACCGCAGCCCCTGGCAACTGCAGATGGGTAAAATCTCCCCCCAGATAAAGCCACCCCCCCGTTTCATCGAGCAACAAGGTACGTACTGCGGCATCAACATCACTTTGCCAGGCATCGCTGACTCTCACCGCCGCAACCTCAACCGCTGCCAGGCGAGCACGGGCCTGGCCACCAATACGCGCAAAATCACCGCCAACATAGAGCATGCTGCCATCTGCTGATAAAGCCAAGGCAAAGACCGGGCCATCGGCATCAAGAGTCCAGGGCGCTGCCGTCGCCGTCACCGTATCAATAGCAGCCAGATAATCGTGCGCCTGCCCGCCGCTCGCTGCCAGACGCGTAAACTCACCACCGACAAACAGGATGGCGCCATCGGGGCTGAGGGCCAGGCTACGCACCGGGCCACTGATATCAGGATTCCAGTCCGGGATTACCGTACCCTTTTGGGTATCAATAACAGCCAGGTTATTCCTTGCCTGGCCGCCAATACGCGAAAATTCACCGGCGACATAAAGCCTGCGGCCATCGGGACTGAGCAATAAGGCCGAAATCGTAACAATACTATCGCCAGCCGTTGTCGGCGTCCATGATGGTTCCAGGCCGAGCGTCAGGGCATCCATTGCCGCCAGGCGAAAACGCCCGATAGCCGGGGGATTCGGCGTTACGACCTGCGTAAAACGGCCCCCAACATAGATCCGCTGACTGTCAATGGCCAAGGCTTCAGCAGGCGCATTGAGGGCGGGGAAAAGGCTATCGGGAAGGCTATTGGCACAACTATTGTTGATGCCGAATAACAGCAAAAACAGGCTCAGCAGGCTCACCCGCGTCATGACCGCCACTGCCATGATCGCCAGGACAGAAATAACAGCAAGCACAGCAACAATAGGGGCTGCATGCCACCGAGCCGATTGGTATTGCGGACATAACTTTCCTGTGAAAACGTTTCTTCATTGCCAAAGGTATCAATGGAGAAAAACTTCAGATCAACATTGCTGCTAATCGTCAATGGCCCTTGATAGCGAAGCGACTGCCGCGTCGGCTGGCTGCCATCGAGCGTATAAAAAGTCTCACCACAACCGAAGCCCTCATCGCTACAGAACAACTGTACAGTCAGCGTATCAGCAAAAAAAACCTGCGTTGGCGGCTCTGCCCTGGTCACAGGTGACTTCAAATCGAGAACATAACTGCTCTGCTGCTCGGTTTCCTGATTACCCATGCGATCGACCGAGAAATACCGTATCGTCATGGCCTTATCAAGCGGTATCGGCGCACTGTAAAGAAACGCGGCCTCGGCACGCGGAGCGGTACCATCAATAGTGAAATAGGTTGCCTCGCAACCGGAGCCGTTGCCATCATCACAGGTCAATACCACAGGAGAGACGGTCACGCTGTTGTAAGAGCCCGATGCCGGGGTAATAATTGTACGTGGTGCCAGTGTCTCGAACGGTGGCGTCGGATAGCTGCTCAGGTGCGCATGCACCTCATCACTGGCAACCGTAAAATCACCTGCGAGCAGTAAGCGATCACCGGTACGCGTCTGGGCTAACGCCCGCACAGGCGCATCAACAGCGACCACCCAATCACTGTTGGCAACCCCTGTGGCCAAACCAATCGCAGCGATATTTGCACGCGCAGCACCACCAATCTGCCGAAAATCGCCACCGACATAAAGACGTGTGCCATCAAACGAGCGCTGCAGAGCCCTAACAACACCATCGGGTTGTGGTTGCCAGCTGGTCAGACGCAACGCTTGAACACGATCAAAGGCTGCCAGCGACGCTTGCGCTGCGCCAGCCACTTGGGTAAATGTCCCCGCAACAAAAACAATGTCCCGCGCTGACGAAACCGTCAGCGCCAACACTTCGCCGTCTTCAATCTGGGGCCGCCAATTGGTTAAGGCCAAAGTTTCAAGGTCAACCGCGGCTAAACGCAAACGACTCTGTCCCAGAGCAGTAACAAAATCACCACCAAAATAAAGGGTTGAGCCTTGTCGCAATAACGTTCTCACCGGACCATTGACAGCAGGCCGCCATGCCGTAGCCGTACCACTGGGAACACGTAACTGAGCCAATCGTGAACGTGGCTGGCCAGCAACCGAAGAAAACTCTCCGGCAATAAACAGCGTCACCTCATTTTCGGCCAGCAAAACACTGTCAACCCGAGCATCGGTACCCACGGCCCAATCAAGACTCAAACCCGTCTCCGTATCAATAGCCGCGACATGTTGACGAATGCGCCCGGCGACACCACTAAAATCACCACCGAGATAGAGCGTCCGTCCATCACTGGCAAGGGCCAAACTGCGCACGCGACCGTTAACAGCGATAGCGGGCGTCAATAATTGACCGGTGGCGGCATCAAGCACCGCCAGATTATCGCGTTGCTCGCCCCCGAGGACCTTGAAGTCACCGCCAACCAGCAACGTCGATGCCTGCCAGAATAAACTGCGGACAGCAGCCCCCGTGCCGGGGTTCCAACTGAGCAGCTGTACCGGCAGCGTCGTCGACACCGCTGCCAGATTACGACGCTGAATGCCAG
>JALWQD010000170.1 GCA_026994735.1 Gammaproteobacteria bacterium
GCTTCTTGTGGCGTTTCCCTCAGCGCTTTGATTGGATTTCGAAAGCTGGTCGAGTGGGCCGATATTGTTCACTATCATTTCCCCTGGCCTTTTGCCGATATCTTGCATTTTATATCCAGGGTGCGGAAGCCAACGTTGGTCACCTATCACTCGGATATCATACGGCAGAAAAATCTGTTGCGATTTTATACGCCGTTGATGAGGGCTTTCCTTTCCCGGGTTAATTCAATCGTATCTACGTCGCCGAATTATTTTGCTACCAGCAAAGAGTTAGGGCGATATTCGGAAAAAGTCAAGATAATTCCGTTTGGTTTAGACCGTTCTGTATATCCCGTTGTTTCGGATGATGAAGTATCGGATATGAGGCATCGTGTAGGCGAGGGTTTCTTCTTGTTTGTGGGTGTTCTTAGATATTACAAGGGGTTGCATATCTTGATTGATGCATTACACAGGGCATCAGTCCGTTGTGTTATTGTCGGTGCCGGGCCAGTTGAGAGGGAATTGATGAGGCATGCTGAGCGTCTAAAGCTGGCAAACGTACAATTTCTTGGGCGGGTCACGGATGCTGAAAAGGTGGCTCTAATGAAGTTATGTCTGGCGGTCATCTTTCCTTCTCATTTGCGCTCCGAAGCATTTGGTGTAACCCTGGTCGAAGGTGCAATGTTCGGGAAGCCACTTATTTCTACCGAAATAGGAACAGGTACCACTTACATCAACCTTGATGGCGAAACGGGCATAGTCGTACCGCCGGCAGATGTAAAGAGTTTACGTGCTGCGATGGTACGCCTTGCAGGAGATCAAGCGTTGTCTGCACGTATGGGGCATGCCGCTAAAGATCGTTATGAGGCTTTATTCAGTGGGCACTTAATGGGGCAGCGTTATTCTGAGGTTTACGAAGCGTTGCTTGACGGTTAACGCCCTGCCTAAAGGGAAGTATTGCAGTTTATGGTCTGATATTAGCTTCAAATACTGGCGACTATTTTGTTTCGAACGGTTTGAGAAGATTGAATGAACAGTATAAACCTAACAGGAGATGCCCGTTGACGTCGATCATGACTATACAAAGCCAGGTTTGTTACTTCAGGCTGTGCCTATATTGCCAGGATAAGGAGGGTTCTTTTGTTAACATTGCGTCATAGTCCTCCCTCTTGATTAGCCTAATAAAATTGGCTGATTGTACAGTATTGTCTGGGTCCATTTTTGATCAATAAGAAATCTCTACATGAGCCATCTCTCTGTCATTATCGTTAACTTCAATAGTGGTGAACTGGTCACGGCTTGTGTTCGTAATTTACTGCGTTACCCTGGGAAGTTGCAGGTTCTTGTTTCAGACAACGGAAGTTGTGACGGCAGTATCTGTTATCTTCAGGAAGAGGTTCGCGATAATCGCCTGATAATTCGCTTGAATCACGAGAATCTTGGTTTTTCAGCAGGGGCGAATCGCGTTTTGCCTGAGGCTGGGGGAGACTTTGTTTTGTTCCTGAATCCGGATTGCCTGGTGAAGCCGGAGGCCTTGACTGAAATGGTCGCCTTCATGAGTACTCATGCAGATGTCGGTATGTCTGGTTGCCTGATTCGAAACCTGAATGGTACCGAGCAGCCAGGCTGTCGACGACGGGTGCCGACACCCTGGCGAACCTTTGTGCGGGTATTTCATCTAGGTTTCTTGATGAGGCCGGGGAAGCATTTTCAGCCGTTGTATCTCCATAAGACACCGTTGCCTGATGTGCCTGTTGATATTGAAGCGATTTCCGGTGCCTTTATGTTGGTAAGACGTGCGGCATTGATTGATGTCGGTCCATTGGACGCCGGTTATTTCCTTCATTGTGAGGATCTTGACTGGTGTATGCGTTTCCGGGACAAGGGATGGCGCATTGTCTTTGTGCCTAATGTCACCATTACCCATGCCAAAGGAGCCTGTAGCGAATCACGCCCTATCCGTGTTGAGTGGCATAAGCATCGAGGAATGATACGCTTTTATTTGAAATTCTTTCGCAAACAGTATCCTTTGCCGTTGATGATACTGGTCATGTTTGCTGTCTTGGTTCGCTTTGTGATTATTACAATAACGTTGGTGCCGAGAGGTTTTCGCGGGTGAAGGTTTTAATTACCGGAGCGGCCAGTCAGATTGGCCATTATCTGATACCTGCACTGGTTTCGCGCGGTGATGACTGTTTATGTGTCAGCCGCAAACGGCATCTTGATCAAGCAGGTCAACGCTGGATTGAGCACGACCTCAAGGGTTTATCCGATCCTCTTTACGAATATGCTGCCGATACCTGGATCCATCTTGCACCTTTGGACCTGTTGCCTTCTCTGATGAATGCTGCAGGCAAGATGGGGGTTAGGCATATTATTGCTTTTAGCTCGACCAGTATTTTCACAAAGCAGGTCCACGCCACGCTTCCCGAGAAAGCCTTTATCAGTCGACTAACCGATGCCGAGGAAGCATTGGCTGAGTATGCCAAAGCGTACGGTATTGCCTGGAATATTTTTCGTCCAACGCTGATTTATAGTGGTATGGATAAGAATGTCAGCTTCATTTCGAAAATGGTGCGTCGTTTTGGTTTCTTTCCATTGGTTGGCAATGGTCTGCGACAGCCTGTTCATGCCGAGGATCTGGCTCAGGCTTGTATTGACGTTATCGCGTGTCCTCATGCCTACAATGGTGCCTATAATCTTGGTGGTGGCGAGGTCTTGTCATATTCCGATATGGTTCAGAGGATCTTTCGCTCTCAAGGGCTTAATCCACGCTTGTTGCCGATTCATCCCGCCCCAGTGCGCTTGTTTATACGCCTTTTAAGGCTGTTTCCCCGCTACCGATACTTGACGCCTGCGATGGTTGACAGGATGAATCAGGACATGGTCTTTGATACAACAGAGGCTGAGCAGGACTTTACTTATTCTCCGCGTCACTTTGAGCCGCCCGATCGATAATCGCAGGTTCTAGATCCTGGCTGATGGCGGCTATTTACTTCTTAGCCAAAAATCATCATACCCAGTTCGATTGGAAATACAGGCATGCTATTTGCTGTCATTTATTTTCCGGATAATTAATAGCTGAAACTTTTTTCATTAATGGCTAGACATCCTCTACCGACAATACTAGCATTACAAATGCAACTTAAGAGCGGGAGGTGACAAAGTGACAGACAATTCCTCGGGTAACCCCCTTTACAACATGGCGATCGTTAAGGCATTTGCCATATGTGCTGTGGTCTATCTGGTTGTCGGTGCCCTGGTCGGGGATTTAATTGCCTGGCAATTATCATTTCCGGCCCTGAATTTTGATGAACATTTCAGTTTTGGGCGCTTGCGACCCTTGCATACCAATGCGGTGATCTTTGCCTTTGGCGGTTGCCCATTGATGGCGCCGGCCTTTTATGTTGTGCAGCGCACATGCTCAGTACCCCTATGGAGCAATCGTTTAGCCTGGTTCACCTTCTGGGGCTGGAATCTGATTATTGTTGCTGCCGTGGTCTCCTTTCCGATGGGGTGGACGTCGGGTAAGGAATACGCTGAGCTGGAGTGGCCGGTTGATATCGCGATTGCCGTCGTCTGGCTGTCCTATATGTTCAACTTCATTATGACCATCGCTGTGCGCAAGAACTCGCATATTTATGTCGCCAACTGGTTCTTTCTCGGCATGATGGTCATGATCACCTATCTCCATGTTGTCAACTCCCTCGCTGTTCCGGTGACGATGACAAAATCATACTCAATCTTTTCAGGGGTGCATGATGCGATGATTCAGTGGTGGTGGGGGCACAATGCTGTTGGTTTCTTTCTCACGGCGGGTTTCCTCGGCATTATGTATTATTTCATTCCCAAGCAGGCCGATCTGCCTATTTATTCCTACCGCCTGTCAGTGCTTCATTTCTGGGCCTTGATGTTTGGTTATGTCTGGTTGGGGGCGCACCACCTTCACTATACGGCCTTGCCTGATTGGGCCGGTTCACTGGGTGCCGCGGTATCAATTGCGATGATTATTCCATCATGGGGGGGCGCAATTAATGGCCTGATGACGCTGTCCGGGGCATGGCATAAGCTGCGAGATGATTACGTCCTGCGTTTTTTGATTGTCTCACTGGCCTTTTACGCCATGTCGACCTTTGAAGGCCCTGTGATGTCGTTGAAGACAGTCAATGCCCTGTCACACTATACCGACTGGACGATCGGGCATGTTCATTCCGGCGCTTTGGGTTGGGTGGCGATGGTTTCCATCGGTGCCATTTATCATCTCGTCCCGCGTCTTTGGAAGACCGAAATATACTCGGTTGGCATGGTTAATTCCCACTTCTGGATTCATACCATTGGCACCGTTATTTATATTTGCGCGATGTGGGTCTCCGGGATCATGCAAGGTTTGATGTGGCGGGCTACTGATGATTACGGCAATTTATCCTATACCTTTGCTGAAACTGTTGTTGCCATGCATCCCTACTATGTTTTGCGCTCGATGGGTGGGTTACTGGTGTTAGTGGGGGGATTGATCATGCTCTATAACGTCATTATGACCATTCGTACAGCAAGTCAGCCAACCGCTGTTCCGGCACACGCATAAGGGGGCCGAATATGTCATTTCAGGAAAAACTTGAGAGGAACATTTGGGGCCTGTCGATTATGGTGGCGATTGTTGTCTCTATCGGCGGTATCGTCGAGATTGTACCGTTGTTCTATCTCGACAACACGGTCGAGAAGTTGAGCAAGGAGGAAGACAGTATTCGACCTTACACGGCACTGGAGCTGGAGGGACGTGATGTCTATATTCGCGAAGGCTGCTACCTTTGTCATTCGCAGATGATTCGTCCTTTTCGTGATGAAAAGGAACGCTATGGCCATTATTCATTGGCCGCTGAATCGAAATATGACCACCCCTTCCAGTGGGGATCGAAACGGACAGGACCGGATCTGGCGCGTGTGGGTAGCAAGTATTCGAATGAATGGCATATCCAGCATCTGCGAGCACCGCGGTCGTTGGTGCCGGAATCGGTCATGCCAAACTACGCCTTTTTTGAAGATCATCTGCTTGATGGTGTGCTGACTGAAAAGAAGATGCGGGCTTTAGCGATGGTTGGTGTGCCCTATAGCGAGGACGATTTTTCCGCTGCGGCCGAGGCAGTTCGTGGCAAGAACGAAATGGATGCGGTGGTAGCCTATTTGCAGGTCCTGGGCACGATGGTCAAATTTGAAGAAGGGAAGGATTACCGTGAATAGGCTGACAGAGTTTTTTTCAACGGACTGGCAGGCGATGACAGCGGTGGACTGGTCTGGATTGATTATCGTTTCCGTGCTGACCAGCTTGATGTTTGCGCTGTATTACTGGGTCTTTCGGCCAAAAAATCGCGACCGTTTTGAGCGCTACCGTGATTTTGTAATCCATGAAAATGATGACTTTGAGAAGGAGGTTGGACATGGCCAAAAAAAATGAAGTGTCTCATGCCCCGGATACTGGTCATGAATGGGATGGCATACGGGAATTGACTAATCCGCCACCCCGTTGGTGGATGATTGCCTTCCATGCCGGTTGGATATGGTGTGTTATTTATTTCATCCTTTACCCGGCGATTCCTCTCGCTCATGAATCGACGAAGGGCATCCTTGGCTGGACTCAAATCAAGGAATTCAAGGAAGCGGTGGCCGAGAATGATGCCATTAAGGCTCCCTTTCTGAAAAAGGTTGCCGCAATGGAAGGCAGCCAACTACTGGCCGATGCCGGGATGCGTCACTTTTCTGAGTCAGCAGCGAAGGCAGTTTTTGGTGATAACTGTGCGCCTTGTCATGGTTCTGGCGGGGAAGGCGCTGCTGGTCTGTTTCCAAATCTCGCTGATGATGATTGGCTCTATGGTGGTGATATGGATACGCTGATTGAGACAATTACTGATGGCCGTGAAGGTTTTATGCCGGCTCATGACGAGTTACTGGAAGCGGCAGAAATTGAACAACTGGCCGATTTTGTGATCCGTTCAGCGGCACAGGGGCATGCGGATGCTGCAGGCCTGGAACTGTTTAACGAAGCGGGTTGTAGTGCCTGTCATGGTGAGGATGCCCGTGGTGGAGCCATCAATGAACTGGGTACCGGTGCCGCCAATCTGACCGACCGTATCTGGCGTTTTGGTGGTAGCCGGGACGAGGTTCTGCGGACAATCCGCTATGGTGTTAATCAGGAAGACATCGCCCTGACACGGAC
>JALWQD010000171.1 GCA_026994735.1 Gammaproteobacteria bacterium
GGCAAGAGGATTATGCAACGACCCTGGCAGCGCAAACAGTTCTCGCCCTTGCTCAGCCGCATATGCCGCCGTCAGCAAGGAACCACTACGGAGCGTTGCCTCAACAACCAAAACGCCCAGACTGAGGCCACTAATAACACGATTCCGGCGCGGAAAATTTTCTCGCCGCGGTAATGTCATCAAGGGAAATTCCGACACCAGCGCCCCCTGTTCGGCAATCGCCGCCGCCAAACGCTTATGGCGACGCGGATAAATCTGTTTCAAACCACTGCCCAAAACAGCAACGGTCTTGCCACCGGCCGCTAACGCCCCCCGGTGGGCTGCTGAATCGATACCGAGAGCAAGACCACTGGTAACGAGCAAGCCGCTGGCCTGTAACTGACCGGCAAAAGCCGCTGCCAGAGCCAGGCCATCGGGGCTTGGATTGCGACTGCCGACAACAGCCATCTGGGCTGCCTGCAAGCTCTCCAGATCCCCCTTGATATAGAGTACAGGCGGTGCGGCAGGAATTGCCGCCAAAAGCTGCGGATAACGCGGATCACTGAGCGTCAGACAATATTGGTACCCCGCAAGTGCCCATTCCAATTCTCCAGAAATCGCAGCCACCACGGGCTGACGGCGCAACGCCAGCAGTGTCGATGACCGTAAACCCGGGCAAGCACACAAAGACTCGTCACTGGCAGCAAAAACTTGCCGTGGAGAGCCAAACAGCTGCAGGAGACGGTGAAAGGTCACCGCACCAATACCCGACACCCGCGCCAAAGCCAGCCAGCTCGCCAATTCATCATCCAACAAGTCTTTCCCGGCCATCCTTGGCCCTCCTTCTTTACAGCGAACAAAACAAATACTCAGCGGACAAGCATAGATAATCGCTACCATGACAACAAGCATTCCGGAGAAGAACAAAGCAGGGTGAGAATTATCCATTGAACAGGTATACTTGCCACAGGTTCATAAAATTTTGGCAGGCATAGCAACCAGCTACCCCGACAGCAGAAAACTTGTTCAACAGTTTCAGCCAAGAGTGCCGGACATCCAGGCAGATACCAATATGTGCGCTTTGCTGATCACCAGCAACAACCGAACATCTCCAGTCGCCACTGGAAAGCATGGCTATGGCGGACAAGATCATGTTTCTGCTCTCTTGACCTTAAATGATGCAATTGCAAGCGTTAACACCAGGGGTGCAAGGGTCATCAGCAATGCTGCTCCGCGAGGATATTCATGGGCCTGTTCTTCCTCAATTCAATAACCAAACAGCGCAAGGAGTCAGTTGCCATGAAGCTTGACAAGGTCACGGCGGGAGACAAGACCCCCGAGATAATCAACGTCATCATCGAAATCCCAGCCCACAGCGATCCCGTCAAATACGAGGTCGACAAGACCACTGGGGCAATGTTTGTCGACCGTTTCATGTCGACAGCGATGTACTACCCGTTCAACTATGGCTACATCCCTCACACTCTCTCAGAAGATGGTGACCCGTCAGACGTGATGGTCATTGCCCCGGTACCGTTGATTAGCGGTTCGGTCATTGCCTGCCGCCCAATCGGGATGCTCGGCATGACTGATGAGGCCGGCAATGATGCCAAGATTCTCGCCGTACCCGTACCTAAATTGACGACGATGTACGCAGATATACAAGGCACGGATGACATGCCCCAGGCAATCCTTGACCAGATCAGCCACTTTTTCGAGCACTACAAGGATCTCGAAAAAGGTAAATGGGTCAAAATTACCGGCTGGACAGACAAACAAGCCGCCTACGAAGAAATCAAAGGCGCTATGGCCCGCTATAACGACACGCGCGAGAAACCCAATTTTTAACCATGCAACGAACCCGACGGAGCAGCGATACTGGCAACAGCATCGTTGCTCCGCCAGGCACTTGTCACTATGAGTAGCGAAGCACACCAACACTGTCATGGCCATGGCCATGATGACAAGGGTCTACGCTGGGGCTTTGTCCTCATTGCCGGCTTTGCCTTTGTTGAACTCTTCGGTGGTCTCTGGGCCGATTCACTGGCTTTGCTTAGCGATGCCAGCCACATGTTCTCCGATGCCATTGCCCTTGGTTTAGCCGCTCTCGCCAGCCGTGCCGCCAAGCGCCCGCCGTCGGCGCGACATTCCTGCGGCCTGGCCCGGACGGAAGTCCTCGCCGCACTCTTTAACAGTGCCTTGATGCTGATCATTATTGTCAGTATTGCCTGGCATGCCATAGAGAGAATGCTCTCGCCCTCCCAGGTCGTCGATGGCGGAGCTGTTTCGGTCATCGCCTTCATCGGGTTATTGATCAACATCCTTGTCGCCTGGCTATTACATGGCGGTATCCAGACACTCAACACCCGCGCAGCCATGCTCCACGTCCTCTCCGACCTGCTCGGCTCGGTTGCCGCACTTGCCGCCGGTCTGACGATTTATCTTACCGGCTGGATGATGATTGACCCCATATTGTCTCTGTTCATTTGCCTTCTGATTCTTGCCTCAAGCCTGCGTCTTCTAAACGAGGTGCTACAGGTGATCCTCGAAGGTGTTCCTGCCGACATCGACCTGCCTGCCGTTGGTCACAGCCTAGCCGCCATTGACGGTGTTGACTCGGTTCATGACCTGCATATCTGGACGCTGTCATCCGGACGTCCGGTACTAACCGCCCATATCGTCGTCACGACACATGCAGAATGGGCGGCTCTACTGCCACAGTTACGCCAGCACCTGCAAGCAAACTACAACATTGATCACATCACCCTGCAGCCAGAAACCCGGCAGCAAATTGCCCAGGAATCACCACTTGTCTGGCACCAGCAAGCAACGCCCCCAGCCTCTTGAACGGTGCAGATAGCAGATAATCCAGGGCCTTTCCAAGGCTCATTTAAGGCAGATTATCTTCTCATCGCCTGGGCATACAGGTATCATGTCTGTATTCTTTGCGAATACAGTCGGGATTACCCGCCGGACATTCTCTGCACGATCAGTCCGGGATCTACATGGAGGAAAGTATGAGTCATTCTGAGCACTACCAGATTCTGATCATTGGCGGTGGCACCGGAGGCATTTCTGTTGCATCACACCTCTTCAAGGAAATCGAGGCCCCCCAGATCGCTATCCTTGAACCTGCTGAATATCATTATTACCAACCAGGCTGGACCTTTGTCGGTGCCGGCATCTTCAAAAAAGAAGAAACGGCCAGGTCGATGGCCGATGTTATCCCGAAGAAAGTCGACTGGATTCGCGATGCTGCTGCAACTATCGATCCGGAAAAGAACATCGTCACCACCGAAGCCGGACAGACAATCGCTTACGACTACCTTGTCGTTGCTGCGGGCATCCAGATTGACTGGGGAGCCATTCCAGGCCTGCGCGAAACCCTTGGTAAAGAAGGCGTCGTCAGTAATTACGATTACGAAACGGCTCCCATCACCTGGGAAACCATCAAAAAATTCAAGGGCGGCACGGCCCTGTTTACCCAGCCTAAGCCTCCCTTCAAGTGCCCAGGGGCTGCCCAGAAAATCCTTTACCTGGCCGATGATGCCATGCGCAAACGTAATGTGCGCAAAAAATCCAAGCTGATCTTTTGCTCCGCTGCAGCCGGGATCTTTCCGGTCAAGCCAATTGCCAAGACACTCAACGAAGTCATCGCCCGCAAAGAACTTGATGTTCGCTATCAAACCAATCTTGTCGAATTACGCCCTGAGAACCGTGAAGCTGTCTTTGAAAAAATGGCTACCGGCGAACGTGACACCATCGCTTATGACATGATCCACGTTACCCCGCCCATGAGTGCCCCGGCCTTTATCAAGGACAGCCCTTTGAGTGACAACGGTGGCTGGCTTGATGTCGATATGTATACATTACAGCATAAACGCTACCGAAATATCTTTGGACTCGGTGATTGCACCAATACCCCCAACTCCAAGACAGCCGCCGCCATTCGCTCACAGACCCCGGTCGTGGTCAGCAATCTGACCATGGTCATCGAAGGCCAGGAAGGAAAAACAGCTTATGATGGCTATGCCTCCTGCCCATTAGTCACCGGTTACGGCAAGCTCGTTCTCGCCGAATTTGATTACAACCTGAAACCGAAGGAGACATTCCCCTTCGATCAGAGCAAAGAAAGACGCAGCATGTACTATCTGAAAAAATATGTCCTGCCACGCGTTTACTGGGATGTGCTCCTGAAGGGCGGTAATTTCGGTACCGGCGGTTAAAGGTTCTCTGCTAGTTGGCCCCGGCTGTCTCCCGCAACAACATCAAAGACAGCCGTGTCAGCCTGACCGGTTTACTTTCTTGCACACTCGCTTCTCAGACGATGAGTACTGATCATGGATAATGCCTTCTGGCAGGCACGCTGGACACGCGCTGAAATCGGTTTTCACCAGGCCACCATCAACCCCTACCTGCAACGACATTGGTCATCCCTGAAGAATGATCGGGAATGTCCGCGCATACTCGTCCCTTGCTGCGGTAAAAGTATGGATATCAGCTGGCTGGCAGAACAGGGAGCAGAGGTTATTGGCATCGAACTAAGCCATCTTGCCGTTGCCTCCTACTTTGCCGAGTCAGGCCAAGTAGCCGAAGTCGAGCATTACTTCAGTTACGACCTTTGGCAAGCAGACAATATCAACATTTTTTGTGGCGACCTTTTCACGCTCAGTGCAGAAAATATCGGTCCAATTGATGCCGTCTTCGACCGCGGTGCCCTGATTGCGATGCCTGAAGGAATGCGCACACAATACTGTCAAGCCATCCGTCAACTGACAGCTGCCCCGGCAATACGCACACTGCTTATCACCCTCGATTATCCCGCCGGAGAAATGGACGGGCCGCCGTTTTCAGTGACTGAAGACGAAGTCAGGCAGCGCTACAGCCTTGCTAACGTCAATTGCCTGGAACGCCAGGAAATCCTCGATAACGAGAATTTTTTCCGCGACAAAGGCCTCAGCCGACTGACGGAAAGTGCCTACCTGATCAGGCCGTAAACCCTTGTTTTCAGGCGTGTCAACAACGAGCCAGCCAAATCAAACGCAAGAACGGCGAACAGACCCTAGCAGGCGACTGTCAGAGCGGTGCTTGCTGCGAATAAGCCGGGGCTTGCTAAAAGGCACTTCGGCAAAGGGCAGAAAAAACGCCGACGACGGCAACTCGTCTCGCGACTAGCGATCGGGAGCCGTTCTTTCCAGGCTAACGAGGTAATCAACAATATCGATCAATTGCTCGGCACCACTCACCTGTGAAGCATCGACGCGATAACGTCCATTCACAACGATTGTCGGCACACCACGGAGACCATAACGCCTTCCCATAACACGTGCCTGACGCAGACCATCGCTAACGCGATTGCTCCGCCATGCGGCCATAAAATCATCACGGGGAACCCCGTGCCGGGCAAAAAAAGCAGCAATCTCCTGAGCACTCTCAAGACGTTGGCGAAAAGCATGAATCGCGGTAAACAAGGGTGTATGCATCTGTTCATCGACCCCCAGTTGGCGGGCACTGAAAAATGCCCGGGCCATCGGCATCATAGCCTCCTCAGTCACGGCTGGCAGACGAAAAAACTCGATCGCCGCCCTCTGGCCAAGACGCCAGTCTGAAAGCACCTTCTGGATAGCATAGCAACTGCGACAGCCGTACCAGAAAACTTCAACAACCTCAACCGCTCCCTTCGCCCGCGCAAACACTCGCTGCGGCGGATCAATCACATCGTAGTGAACGCCGAGACGGTAGGCAGGCCTGGCCGATGCAGTCGCTATAGCAAACACCTGGAAGAGTAAAAAAGGCAGTAATATCATTAACCGCAATGTTAACAAGCGCGACAGCAGATTACTCATGGCTCGCTCGTAGACGGTGATAACAGAGGCTCACGTAAAGGTTTGACCGGCAATTGCAAGCCATCGACCAAGGGCTTGTCCTGACCAGGACGATTGCGCGCAGCATCCTCACGCTGACGTTTTTCCATCCAGACCTGTGCCTCTTCAGAAGGAGGGCCGTGCTTGAGACGGTTGTCTATCTCCCACAACGCCGCCCGCGCACGCCGAACAAAGGGATCACCCGGCTTCGCCAAATGAATGTAGGTACGCATTGCCCCCAAAGCACCCTGAGGGTCTCCTTCAGCCTCCAATGCTTCGGCCAGCCCCCAATAGGCATTCCCCTGATAGGGTGTCAGGTCTATTGCCTGCCGGAAAAAATCGGCGGC
>JALWQD010000172.1 GCA_026994735.1 Gammaproteobacteria bacterium
CTTTCCGTTTGAAGAAACCCCCGATCAGCAAGAGGCCATCAGCCAGGTTCTCGCTGATATGTCGAAACCTTTACCGATGGACAGGCTGGTCTGCGGCGATGTCGGTTTCGGCAAAACCGAAGTGGCCATGCGAGCGGCATTCCAGGCCACCTATGGTGGCCGGCAAGTGGCCGTATTGGTCCCCACAACACTACTCGCACAACAGCACTACCAGAATTTTTGCGACCGTTTCGCCGACTTGCCGGTGCGTGTCGATGTGCTTTCCCGCTTCCGTAGTAGCAAGCAACAGGCCAGCAGCCTTGAAGGCATCGCCAATGGTCAGACAGACATTATCATTGGCACCCATAAACTGCTCCAGAAAGACGTCCATTTCAAACGTTTAGGTCTGGTCATTATCGATGAAGAGCACCGTTTCGGTGTCCGCCAAAAGGAACGGCTGAAAGCATTACGCAGTGAAAGCGACATCCTCAATCTAACAGCAACCCCCATCCCACGTACCCTCAACATGGCCGTCGCCGGTATCCGCGACCTGTCCATTATTGCGACCCCACCTTTGCGACGACTGGCCGTTAAGACCTTTGTTCGCGAATGGCAAGCCGGTCTGCTACGCGAGGCCTGTCAACGTGAAATCCACCGTGGTGGACAGATTTATTTTCTCCATAATGAAGTCCGCAATATTGACGCAATGGCAGCGGAACTGGCCGAGATCGTCCCGGAAGCCCGCATTCGCATTGCCCACGGACAGATGCCCGAGCGTGAACTCGAACAAATCATGCTCGATTTTTACCATCAGCGCTTCAATCTACTCCTCTGCACAACGATCATTGAAAGCGGCATCGATGTCCCCAATGCCAACACCATCATCATCAACCGTGCCGACCAGCTTGGCCTCGCCCAGCTCTACCAGCTCCGCGGCCGTGTGGGGCGCTCCCATCACCAGGCCTATGCCTATCTGATTTCGGCGCCGCAAAAAAGCCTCAGCAACGATGCCCGCAAGCGCCTCGAGGCTATTGAGTCAATCGAGGATCTTGGTGCCGGCTTTACGCTCGCAACCTATGACTTGGAAATCCGTGGTGCCGGTGAATTCCTCGGTGAAGAGCAGAGCGGCCAGATTCATGAGGTTGGCCTCAACCTCTATACGGAACTGCTTGAACGGGCAGTGGCCGCTATTCGCTCCGGCCAACAACCCGAACTCGGCCTGCCATTAAATATCGATAGCGAGATCAAACTGTCTGTCCCGGCCCTGATTCCAGAGGATTACCTGGCGGATATTCACCAGCGACTGGTTATGTACAAACGCATTGCCAGCGCCAACAGTGCTAACGAACTCTATGAGCTTCAGGTTGAAATGATTGACCGCTTTGGCCTTTTGCCGCCACAGACCAAGGCCCTCTTTCTCGCCGCAGACCTGAAATTGCAGGCACGACCGCTAGGCATCACGCAAATCAGCATCGGCAGCGATGAATGCAGTCTGACATTCACCACTCCGCCTAAAATCGACCCGGTTAAACTACTGACACTGGTACAATCCCAGCCCGACCGTTTTCGCCTCCTCGGCAGTGACCGCTTAGCCTTTTCCCTGCCGCCGGACAAAGTTTTGGCCGACCACTGCCAGCAGCTTACCGAGCTCTTGCAACAACTCGCCAAATGGGGTCAATAACCCGCTGACCAGGCCCCGCACTTGTCGTATTCTCCTGAGAGGTTTACAATCACATGGCAGCATCGGAAGCTGCCGGACCTGCCGCCACTTGGCTGCCCCTGTCCTCATCTAAACGGAATATGTCCTTGCGCTTGACAGGACAAGGACTTTCACGATGGAGATCGGTAGTTTAATGGCAGATTACAGGCCACACCTTGTCATGCAGAGAAGCGTCCATATCACCTTCTATCTGCTTCTCGCCGCCGTCAGTATCTCCCTTGGCAGCTGCTCGCTTGCGCCCTCAAAGGGGGTGACGCCGCGCTCGACCAAGCCCCCCTCATCGCGACAACAAACGCCGACCAATACCGTTATTCTGCATTTCGATGACTGGGCGATCACGCGGCAGGATAGCAATGGCTGGATGACCGCCGGCGACATCGTCTTTCGCCTCATCAATGACTCCGACCGTCGCCATGAATTTGTCATCGTCTGGCTACCTGAGCATATCAGTCACCCCGAGGTTTACCAGGGGCGGCTTGATGAAGAGCAGTTCCCGCAAAACAGGCGTATCAGCGAACTGGAAGACCTGCCAGCACATACGGAGTCGACACAACGGCTACACCTGCCAGCAGGCGATTATCTGATCTTCTGTAATATCGTTGAGCAGCAAGAAGGACTGATCATCAATCATTACATGCAAGGCATGCATACACGCCTGGAAGTGCGTCCGGCAAGCATCGACAAGACCGGCCCAGCAAACCCGGGCGAATAACCCTGAAAGGGCAAGCCTCAGCGAACACCATTAACCACCACTTCAATTAATCAATCCGTACATGCGCAAATCGACGTTTACCGACCTGTAACAGGGTGCGGCTCCCTGGAGACAGCAACTGCTCGAAATCATCAACGCGCTCACCGTCAACCCTGACGGCGCCCTGCTTGACCATACGCCGGGCCTCCGACGTACTCTTCACCAGCCCGGCATCCTTCAGCACGGATGCCAGCGATAAACGACCGCCACTCGCCGACAGACTGAGCTCTGGAATCTCTGTCGGCAGGGCCCCATGACGAAAACGGGCAATAAACGCCTGTTGTGCCTGCTGCGCCAACTCAGGACTGTGTAAACGAGCAACAATTTCGTCGGCAAGGATAAACTTAATATCACGGGGGTTCTCGCCGTCGACTACGCGCTGGCGCAGGACATCGATCTCATCCTGCGGCTTCAGGCTCAGTAATTCGAAATAGCGCCACATCAGGTCATCCGAGATAGACATCAATTTCCCAAACATCTCGCCTGCGGATTCCGTCAGGGCAATAAAATTCCCCAATGACTTGGACATTTTCTGAACACCGTCCAGCCCCTCAAGAATCGGCATTGTGATGACTACTTGCGACTTCTGGCCAAATTGTTTTTGTAATTCGCGGCCGACAAGCAGGTTGAATTTCTGGTCTGTACCACCAAGCTCAACATCCGCCTTCAGATGGACGGAATCATACCCTTGAATCAGGGGGTAGATAAATTCATGAATGCCAATTGATTGCCCCGACGTATAGCGTTTATGAAAGTCATCGCGTTCAAGCATCCGGGCAACCGTATATCGCGCTGTCAACTGCAGCATATCCGCGGCGGACAAAGCATCAACCCAGTGGGAGTTGAAGACCACCCGCGTCTTGGCCGGATCAAGAATCTTGTATATCTGCGCCTCATAGGTTGCCGCATTACGCTTAACTTCGTCACGATCAAGAGGTTTGCGCGTAGCACTTTTCCCCGTCGGATCGCCGATCATGGCAGTAAAATCACCAATGAGAAATAAAACCTCATGGCCCAAATCCTGAAACTGGCGCAATTTATTCAGTAATACAGCATGGCCAAGATGAAGATCGGGGGCCGTGGGATCAAAGCCGGCCTTGATACGCAACACCTTTTTCTCGCCCAGACGTTGTTGCAAATCATCTTTGGGGAGGATTTCCTCACAGCCGCGTATAATCCCGGCCAAAGTCTTCTTTATTTCACTCATAACCCACCTGGTTCAAATGTGCTATCCCGGTTCTGCTAGCGTACAGCCCTTGCGAAACTGCTGCCAAACACCGATAAATGGTATACCATGCGCCAAGACCAAGATCGCTACTGGCCCAGCCACTTTCGCCAAAGAGCGGGTGACCTTCTCACCAGAAGCGTTTAACTGCCATGACATGCTAAAATGCGACAATCAATAATAATTCACAATTGCCGCTAGCCGTTCATAGGAAACCTCGTCATTGAGAGCGCGATGATGATAACAGAGCCTGACCATGGGTAAAGCCTATTCCAGCCTGCGGGATTTCAAACCGCACACTTATCGCCGTTGCCCGACAAGAAAACCAAGGCAAGGCTTCTGGCTGCTCTCGGGCATCGTCTGCGCTCTGACTGTCGTGACCCTCTTCGCCAGCAATGAAAATGCTGACGCGACTGCTGTGACAAAAACAGCATTGACGGCAAATGTCCCAGCGCAGGTGAACGGAAATGCTGGCGGCCACATCCGCAAACCACTCACCTTGCCAATAAAACATGCTCACGAAGGGCAGCTGCTGCAGGCAAACTATATCCCGACAGCAGCCTATCCCAACCACCGTGAGCGAGCATCCACATCCCCAAACAGAGTCGCTGAGCAGCAACAGCCCCCTTCCTGGAAAAGCACCCGCGTCAGACAAGGGGAAAGCCTGTCACTCATATTTTCCCGCCTCGGATTCAGTGCCCGCGAATTGCATGACATCCTTGCCCTGGGCAAGCCTGCAAGTCGCCTGAAGCGGATCTATCCGGATGATGAGCTTCGGTATCAGTCAGACAGCAACGGACATCTGCTTGCTCTCAGTTACCGCTATGATGATGAACACAGTCTGTCGATTCAGCGACGGCAAACTGGCTACACGGCAAAAATTATCGACCACCCCATCGAACACCGACAAAAATATGCCACCGCCATCATCAATGACTCACTCTTTCTGGCGGCACAAAAAACCGGCCTCTCTGATCGATTGACAATGGAATTAGCGGCTATCTTCGGCTGGGATATCGACTTCGTTCTGGACATCCGCAAAGGCGATGAATTCACCCTGATCTATGAAGAGCTCTACCAGCAAGGTGAAAAACTGCGTGATGGAGCCATTCTGGCTGCAGAATTCGTGAACAGAGGCAAAACCTTTCGCGCCATCCGCTTCAGCGATGGCCACTACTATTCAGCCGAAGGCAATAGTTTGCGCAAGGCCTTCCTGCGCACACCGGTCAATTTCACGCGCATCAGTTCACGCTTCAGCCGCGGACGAAAACATCCTATCCTGCATCACATTCGCGCTCATCATGGCGTCGACTATGCCGCCCCTTCTGGAACCCCAATCAAGGCCACCGGAGACGGCCGCATCACTTTCAAAGGCCGCAAGGGTGGCTATGGCCGGGTGATTGTCATACAACATGGTAGTCGCTACAGCACTCTCTATGCCCACATGTCGCGCTATCGCCGCGGCATGCGATCCGGACGCCGTGTCAAGCAGGGCGACACTATCGGTTATGTTGGCAAATCGGGCCTCGCAACCGGCCCTCATCTGCACTATGAGTTCAGAGTTAATGGCGTTCACCGCAACCCCTTGACGGTCAAATTACCGGATGCACAACCGCTGAAAAAAACCCAGATGGCTCGTTTCAAGTCCATCGCCCGACCGCTTTTAGCGCAGCTCGATATTCTCAAACAAACCACTACTCAGCTCGCCGAGCGCTGACAGACAAAAGTGGCAGACGCCCCGGAATACTATATTGGCCTGATGTCAGGCACCAGTGTTGACGCCATCGATGCGGTCCTCATTGACTTCCGGCAAGAACACCAACCGAAATTACTGGCGACTCACAGTCAACATATCAGCGTCCGACTGCGGAAAAATATCTTAAGTGTCGCCAACGGCGACAATGACAGTCTCGCAACCTGTGCACAGCTTGACCGGGAACTGGGCCTGGCCTTTGCCGAAACGGTCAAGCAACTACTCGACCATAGCCCCTATCAGGCTGGCAACATTACTGCCATCGGCTCACACGGACAAACTGTTCGTCACTGCCCTGATAGTGTACCTGCCTATACCATTCAGCTCGCCGATCCGGCCACAATTGCCACAACCACCGGCATTGATGTCGTTGCCGACTTCCGTCGACATGACATTGCCTGTGGTGGCCAGGGCGCCCCCTTGGTACCGGCCTTTCATGCTGCGCTTTGGCGTCACCTTTCGTGCAACCGCGTCGTCGTCAATCTCGGCGGCATGAGTAATATCACCTGGCTACCCGCGAAGACACAACTGACGGTTGCAGGACTTGATTGCGGGCCGGGCAATGTCCTCCTCGACAGCTGGATAAGTCATTGCCGCAACAAAACCATGGATAACAATGGCGACTGGGCGGCCAGTGGTCAGATCATTCCTGAATTACTCGCGCGGATGCTCGCCGAACCGTTTTTTCAGCGGCCGCCACCACGGAGCACAGGAAGGGAATTTTTCAATCTTGACTGGTTGCTGACGATGATCAAA
>JALWQD010000173.1 GCA_026994735.1 Gammaproteobacteria bacterium
GCTACACTGAAAGCTAGTCAGCACGGTATCTCACTCAAGCGAGGATAAGCACACTCAGGCAGGACGTCTTCGGCTCAGTGACTGTTAATCCATCACCTGAATGGTCAAGGATGACCGACTACCTGCTCCAGCAACTTGCTGAGAAGATGGGCCCATGGAGCAATCACGTTGCCGTATAACGTTTCAAACAATTAAAGCGTAACGCCTCTCTCTTCTTTGACAAAAAAGCCTGCACCCCGGAAGAAAATATATCGCCAGAATATCAGCGATTAAGAAATATTTTCATCCAATACGAAAAAACATCATTAAGATCCCTTTTAGACATCTCGTAGGGAGCAATATCGATATAAATAATGCCAGCATTAACGGCTATTTTTATAGGCAATCGCCCCGAAAAAGATCTGACAAGAATCAATAGAATTTTCTCATAATTTAGGGCACAACGACAGCCAGATGATCGTGATATTGAATAAAACCGCATCGGCCATGGTGTGTAGCTTGTTACTCTTCGCCGCCACAAGCAAAAACGACATACCAACCCCGTCGGTTACTGATTCTTATAGTGTAATGCGCTATATTACCGCCACTTTATTCAAATGGCTGAGCTGATAAAAACGCACATGACTGATAAAAACAAAAAACCCATTGATATCACAGACATACCTAACGTCGGCAAAACTACGGCTGACCTGATCGGCGGTATTCAGCGCCATTATGTACGCACCCTGGGTGGCATCCAGCGTGACTATGTGCGCACGACAGACAGCAACAGAGTCTATCTTTCCAACCATTACCGTTATCAGGCACTGGCCTATACCCTGCGCGATCGCCTGATGGAATGCTGGAAGGATACGCGTCAGGCCTATAATGCCCACAATGGTAAACGGGCCTTTTATCTGTCACTGGAATTCCTCATGGGGCGCACGCTCGGCAATGCCATTCTCAACCTGGGACTGGACAAGCAAACAGCCGAGGCCCTGCATGCGCTGGGGATTTCCCAGGAAGAAATGATTGCCGAAGAACTCGATAAAGGCCTTGGTAACGGCGGTCTCGGTCGTCTCGCTGCCTGTTTTATGGATAGCTGTGCAACCTTGCAGTTACCGGTTATGGGCTATGGCATTCGCTATGAATACGGTATGTTCCGGCAGAAAATCAAGGACGGCTTTCAAATAGAAGAGCCCGATAACTGGCTACGCAACGGCAATGTCTGGGAATTGAGTCGGCCGGAATTTACCCAGCGGGTTCGCTTTGGTGGCCGCAGTGAGCAATACCACGATGAACGCTGTGTTGAACGCACACGTTGGGTCGATACCCATGACGTCCTTGCCGTTCCTTACGACATTCCCATTCCTGGCTACCAGAATGGCACGGTCAATACCCTGAGGCTGTGGAAATCAGAAGCCACCGATGAATTTGATTTGGGTGAATTTAATGCTGGCTGCTATAGCGATGCTGTTTCGGCGAAGAACGAAGCCGAAAAGATTTCCATGGTGCTGTACCCGAACGATAATAGTGAAAACGGTAAGGAACTGCGCCTGAAGCAGCAATACTTTCTTGCCTCGGCCAGTATTCAGGATGTATTACGTCACTGGATAGACCGCTATGGCAAGGATTTCAGCCAGTTTGCCGAGAAAAACTGCTTTCAGCTCAATGATACCCATCCGGCCGTTTCTGTCGCCGAATTGATGCGCATTCTGATGGATGATTATCATCTTGACTGGGATGCGGCCTGGGCAATTACCCGCAAAACCATGGCCTACACCAACCACACCCTGCTACCCGAAGCCCTGGAACGCTGGCCTGTTTACCTCTTCGACCGCCTGTTGCCGCGTATTCTCGAAATTATATACAAAATCAACAGTCAGCTATTGGCCGAAGTCGAGAAAAAATGGCCAGGTGATCTCGAGCGCATGCGTCGTATGTCAATCATTGAAGAGGGCCACCAACAACAGGTACGTATGGCTTATCTGGCCATTGTTGGCAGTTTTTCTGTCAATGGTGTTGCACAGCTGCATTCTGACCTGCTCATCGACGGCCTTTTTGCTGATTTTTATGCTCTCTGGCCGGAGAAATTCAACAACAAGACTAACGGCGTCACCCAGCGTCGCTGGCTGGCCTGGTGCAATAAACCACTGGCCAAACTCATGAATGAGACGATTGGCCGGGGCTGGGTCACTGATCTGAATCAATTGCGTGCACTCGCCCCTCATGCCGACGATGCCGCTTTCAGGGCGCAATGGGCTGCCTGCAAACACCAGAACAAGGTCCGCCTATGCCGCTATATAGACAACATCTGCGGCCTCTCAATCAAACCGGAGATGATGTTTGATATTCAGGTCAAGCGTATTCATGAATACAAGCGCCAGCTCCTCAATATTCTCCATGTCATTCACCTCTACAACCGTATCCGCCAGGGCGACTGCCAGGACTGGACGCCTCGCTGTGTCCTGATCGGAGGCAAGGCAGCCCCCGGCTACTACATGGCAAAACTGATCATTAAACTGATCAATACTGTCGCCACTGCCGTCAATGCCTACCCACTTGCCGATGACAAATTGAAATGTGTCTTCCTGCCCAATTATGGTGTCTCGGCCATGGAAGTCATCGCTCCGGCTGCCGATTTGTCCGAACAGATCTCGACAGCCGGAAAAGAGGCTTCCGGCACAGGCAATATGAAATTCATGATGAACGGCGCACTGACCATCGGTACACTCGATGGCGCCAATATCGAGATCAGAGAAGAAGTTGGTGACGATAATTTCTTCCTCTTCGGGCTGACCACCGAAGAGGTCGAGGCTACACGTAGCCACTATGATCCCAACGCCATCATCGCCGCCGATGATGATTTACGTCAGGTCATGGCGCTGCTCGAAAGCGACCACTTCAACAGCCATGAACATGGCTTTTTCCGCGCCATTACCGAGGCCATTCGTAATCCCAACGATCCCTGGCTGACAGCCGCTGATTTTCGTTCCTATGTCGACACCCAGCAGCGCGTCGCCGAGGCTTTCAAAGAACAGGATAACTGGCAACGGATGAGTATTTTAAATACTGCCTACAGCGGTAAATTCTCGACCGACCGGACGATGCGCGATTACAACGATGACATCTGGAAACTGGTCTCCGTCGCCCCGGCCAGCTAGTCCGTTCAGAAAGCCCCGAACACAAGCTGAGACAGTGTCCGCTGCCTCGGCTTGTCACTCTTCCCGAGCACACGTTACAGACAGCTCGGAGCCAGCAGAAAGCCACGCTGCCAGTGCCGGATATGGCGGCAAGCAGAAGCGATCAGGATAAGCGGCATGGATAAAATACAGCCCTCCCGCTGGCGCAGTCACACCGCCCGACTGGCGATCACGGGCCGCCAATACCTCACGCACCCAGCGAACAGGCTGCTCACCGGCACCGATGGCCATCAGGACACCGGCAAGATTGCGCACCATGTGATGGAGAAACGCATTGGCAATGACATCAATGACGACCAATGGCCCCTGGCGCTGGACAGTGAGCTGATTAATCGTACGCAGCGGGCTCTTTGCCTGACAGGCATAGGCACGGAAGGATGAAAAATCATGTTCGCCAACGAGCTCTGCGGCCGCGGCTGCCATGCGTGTTTCATCAAGAGGCCGGTAATCCCATGACAGACCGTTGGCAGCGATGGCCGGTCGCATTGGTCGATTGAGAATAATATAGCGATAATGTCGGCGAAGAGCCGAAAATCGGGCATGAAAATCATCGTCAACAGGACGGGCCCAGAGAATACTGACAGACGCTGGCAGGTTGGCATTGGCACCAAACACCCAGGCATCAGGCTTGCGTCGGGCCAGGCTGTCAAAATGAATAACCTGTTGCAGGGCATGAACACCACTGTCGGTACGACCAGCACAGTGCACGCGGACGGGTGCATCGGCAACCCTGCTGAGGGCGGCTTCGACGACACCTTGCACGGTGCGTGTACCGTCCTGAATCTGCCAGCCGCAAAAACGGCTACCGTCATATTCGACGCCAAGCACCCAGCGCATAATGCCCACCTTCCCTTACGTATAAAAAAGAATCGCCAGTATAGCGGCAGTAACGGCTTTTACGGCAAACGTCGAAGAGGTTTCGTACAACGCCTGCTAGCGCGGTAGAAAACGGATGCGGGAAAAATCAGCGCTGGCAGTAGAGGCTGTATTATCACTGTCACTCATCACAACAACGGCACTGATATGCGGCGGCAGACGGCCAAAGGCGGCACGATAATCGGCAACGATATTACGTTCAGTCTGACGCCACTGGCCGAGGTATTGCGACCCACTGTCGATAACAAACATCATTGCCCGCGGCTGAAAAACACTGGCCGTCATGGTTCCGACCGGGGCCTTCGTCGCCCAGACATAATTAATCGCCCGCAGCGGTGGATAGGCACCGTAGAGCAGACCAGCAGCTTCATAGGCCAGGCGCTCCGTCCAGCTCAGTTCGGCCGGGTCCTCGGCGAAAGTGATATAGATTCTAGCGGCATAATCATCGCCCTGACGGCGGCTGATATCTCCCCCTGCGGGCAATTGCTGTGCCCGCCAGCGCCATTGCAAGCGAGGAAAGGCAACCGGATCGATATCGACAGCATGGAGCAAGGCCGAAGCAGCCTGCTGACTATGGGCGGTGAGAACGGCTTCGCTGCCGTCAGCAACAAGACGATATTCTGTCGCTTTGGAGATCCTGGGAAAATGAAGCTCGTTCCAACCGGCATCCAGAACCTTTGACCCCGCCGCAGCAAAGGGAATATCAATCATTGCTGGCGCCGTCTCGCCAGCGGCAGCAGTAAAACTATTGACGAATAACAGCAGGCCGAGCAGACCGCCGGAAAAATAACCAAGGCGCAAAAAAACGCTGTTTACAAGACCCCTGCCTGAGCCACAACCAAGGACAGCTTGCAAAAATATTACACTCTGAAACAAGGCAGAAGTGGAAAACCGCCTGCTCTGCTGCGGCAGAGAAATAAAGCCAGAGCGGACCTTTGACAGCATGTTCTCAAACGCGCCCGCGCTTGTAATAATTGATCAAGCCATTGGTCGAAACATCATGGGCACTGACCGGAGCATCGTTGAGCAGTTCCGGTTGAATAGCCTGGGCCAGTTGCTTGCCCAGCTCAACTCCCCATTGATCGAAGGAATTAATGCCCCAGATAACGCCCTGAACAAAAATCTTCTGTTCATAGAGGGCAATCAGTGCGCCAAGGGTATGTGGCGTCAATTTACGAAACAACAAGGTATTGGTCGGCCGGTTGCCAGGGAACAGCTTATGCGGCAACAGCGCTTCGAGGTCATCCCCCGCCAGTCCGGCCAGTGTCAATTCATCACGCGCCTCAGCCTCAGTCTTGCCTTTCATCAGCGCTTCTGTCTGGGCAAAGCAATTGGACAGCAGAATCTCGTGGTGATGACCGAGAGGATTCTGGCTCTGCAACGGAGCAAGAAAATCGGCCGGCACCAGGCGTGACCCCTGATGAATCAGCTGATAGAAGGCATGCTGGCCATTAGTGCCAGGCTCTCCCCAGATAACCGGCCCGGTATCGTAATCGACAAGGTCACCCGTACGGCGTACGCGCTTGCCATTACTTTCCATATCACCTTGCTGAAAATAGGCCGGGAAGCGGTGCAAATACTGGTCATAGGGCAGGATAGCGTGGGTTTCAGCAGCAAAAAAATTGATATACCAGACGCCGAGCAGGGCAAGAATCACGGGCATGTTCTCGGCCAGGGGTGCGTTGCGAAAATGTTCGTCCATAGCATGAGCCCCGTCCAGCAATTCGCTGAAACGTTCACGGCCAATACTGAGCATGATAGGCAAACCGATCGCCCCCCAGAGCGAATAACGGCCTCCGACCCAATCCCAGAAACCGAACATATTGGCGGCATCAATACCGAACCGCTCAACCTCGGCCTGATTGGTCGAGACGGCGACAAAATGACGCGCAATAGCCTTTTCGTCACCGGCCTTTTCGAGAAACCAACGCCGCGCAGAATGAGCGTTTGTCAATGTCTCCTGAGTCGTAAAGGTTTTCGAGGCGACAATGAACAAGGTCGTTTCAGGATTCAAATGACGCAGCGTTTCAACCAGCTGAGTAGCATCGACATTAGAGACAAAATGCACATGCAGGCGATCATGGGCATAGGGGCGCAACGCCTCG
>JALWQD010000174.1:0-1356 GCA_026994735.1 Gammaproteobacteria bacterium
AAGTAACAGCCAGCAGGACGGTAATAACAACAGGCACCCCGACCGAAGCCAACTCAAACATGCCCACACCAGCACCACCGGTTTGCTCCACGAGCAAACCATTGACAACCAGATTAGTGCTGGTACCAATGAGCGTACAGGTCCCACCCGCTATCGCCGCATAACTCAGTGGCATCATCAACTTTGAAACGGAGAGACGATGACGCCGGGCCCAGTCATTAATTGCCGGGATCATCATGGCTACCACAGGGGTATTATTGAGAAAGGCACTGAGTCCGGCAACCGGCAACATTACCCGGGTCTGGGCATGGGCCAGAGAGCGAGGCTGGCCGAGGACATATTGCACAATCCAGCTGATAGCCCCAGTCTCACGCAAGCCGGTGACAACAACATAGAGAACGCCGACAGTAACCATCCCTTCATTGGCCAAGCCAGACAGCGCTTGCTCCGGCGTAATAATACCAACAACGAGCAATAAGGTCAGCCCGCCAACGAGAATGATATCGGGTGCCGAACGGCCGCTGGCCATCAGCAGGAAACAAAGAGCGACCGTCGCCAACGTCAGCCAGGCGTCAACCGCCATCAAGGTTCAAAGCCTCCGATATCAGTAAGCACCGAAAAAGACCCTTTGCGGGTGACAAATCAGTTGGAGATAACGCCTTGTTTGCGTAAGGCAACGAGCACAATATCAACACTCTCAGACAGGGTATTCTTTGCCGTATCAACAACAACTGCCGGCTTCTCGGGCGCTTCATAGGGAGAAGAAATACCGGTAAATTCGGGGATTTCACCGCTACGCGCTTTTTTATAAAGTCCTTTTACATCCCGCTCCTCACAAACGGCAAGATCGCACTGACAATAAATCTCAAAGAAATCACCCGCGGGTACAAGTCCACGAACACGATCACGATCAGCCTGAAACGGTGAAATAAAAGCTGTCAGGGCAACCGTCCCTGCTTCCAGGAAAAGCTTCGCGACTTCCCCGATTCGGCGAATATTCTCCACCCTGTCAGCATCGGAAAAACCCAGGTCACCACAGAGACCATGGCGAATATTGTCGCCATCGAGGACATAGGTACGCACACCCAGCTCATGCAACTTACCTTCAACAGCATTGGCCAACGTCGACTTGCCGGAACCGGACAGCCCGGTAAACCACAAGATAGCGCCCTTGTGGCCATTGAGCTGCTCACGCATCGTTCGCTCAACGGTTGTCTGGTGCCAAACAACATTACTACTCTTCGCGCTCTTGTCACTCATTTTAAAGGATACTCCTGCTCAATTTCGATATTCATCAAGGTTTTCGAGAAGCCACTGATAGGTGGCCTCCAGGCCCGCACGCAATTCAATCTCCGG
>JALWQD010000174.1:1366-6157 GCA_026994735.1 Gammaproteobacteria bacterium
GCTGCCAACCCATCGCTGTCAAGCGCCGGGTATCAAGCAGTTTCTTCGGTGTCCCGTCGGGTTTACTGACGTCATAAACCAGCTGTCCCTGGAAGCCGACAATGTCACGAATCAATTCAGCCAGACCAGCAATACGGATATCACGCCCCCAACCGATATTGACCAGCGGGCAGATATCGGCATCAACCACGGCAGCAAAATCAGCAGCTGGCATTGCCATCAAATAACGACAGGCCGAGGCCATGTCATCATTATGTAAAAACTCACGGTACGGTTGGCCGGATCCCCAAACCGTCACAGTCGCGTCTCCCCGCTGCTTCGCCTCATGCATTTTACGCATCAATGCGGGCAAAACGTGGGAGGATTGAAGATCAAAATTATCACCCGGCCCGTACAGATTGGTCGGCATCACGGCAAGATATTGCGTGCCGTACTGGCGATTATAGGACCAGCACATTTCGATACCGGCAATTTTGGCCAGCGCATAAGGACGGTTGGTCGCCTCCAGAGGCCCTGTCAGCAGCATATCCTCACGCATCGGCTGGACACAATCGCGTGGATAGATACATGACGAGCCGAGAAACAACAGACGTTCAACACCGTTACGCCAGCACTGATGAATAATATTCGTCTGGATAGACAGATTATCGTGTATAAACTCCGCCGGGAAGGAATTGTTGGCCTCTATCCCGCCTACCTTGGCAGCAGCCAGAAAAACATGCGTCGGCCGCTGTTCGGCAAAAAACGCCTGCACCGCTTGCTGATCACAGAGATCAAGTTGTGCGTGACTGCGGGTAATAATCTCCCGGCAGCCAGCCTCTTCCAGACTACGTAACAGTGCCGTGCCGACAAGGCCACGATGTCCGGCAACATAAACACGCCCGGCAGATAACGGAGTATCAGGCAACTTACTCATAGTAGTTGAAGGTTGTAAAACCCTCTCGACGGCATAACTCGTCGCGTTCGGCCACCTTCAGGTCAGACGTCACCATTTCAGTCACCAGATCGGCGAAACTGACCTGTGGTGTCCAGCCGAGCTTATCACGTGCCATACTGGCATCACCAAGCAATGTCTCGACCTCGGTTGGGCGAAAATAGCGCGGATCAACAGCAACAATACAACGCCCCTGGGCATCAAACCCCTGTTCATCGACACCCTCGCCACGCCATTCAATCGCAATATCCAGGGCATTTGCAGCGGCATCAACAAACTCACGCACGCTATGCTGAACACCGGAAGCGATGACAAAGTCCTCCGCCTGCTGCTGCTGTAACATCAACCACTGCATCTCGACATAGTCACGGGCATGCCCCCAATCACGCAGGGCATCAAGATTACCAAGATAGAGGCAATCCTGCAGACCGAGCTTGATACGCGCCAGGGCGCGGGTAATCTTGCGCGTTACAAAGGTCTCGCCGCGGACAGGACTTTCATGATTGAAAAGAATGCCATTGCAGGCATAAATACCATAGGCTTCACGATAATTGACGGTAATCCAATAAGCATAAAGCTTGGCCACAGCATAGGGCGAGCGCGGATAGAATGGCGTCGTTTCCTTTTGCGGGATTTCCTGCACCAGACCATACAGCTCCGATGTTGATGCCTGATAGAAACGGGTCTTTTTCTCCAGACCGAGAATACGAATCGCCTCAAGTAAACGCAAGGCTCCAAGGGCATCGGAATTGGCCGTGTATTCAGGTTCCTCAAAGGACACAGCAACATGGCTCTGGGCTGCCAGATTATAGACTTCATCAGGCTGTACCTGCTGAATAATCCTGATCAGGCTGCTGGAATCGGTCATGTCGCCGTAGTGGAGGACAAAATCCCGATCATTGATATGAGGATCCTGGTAGAGATGATCGATCCGATCCGTATTAAACAACGATGTCCGTCGTTTGACGCCATGGACCTCATAACCTTTTTTAATCAGGAACTCCGCCAGATAAGCGCCATCCTGGCCTGTCACTCCGGTTATCAGCGCAACCTTTTTCACACCATCTTCTCCACTGTAAAACGGGCACCGCAGGACGTCACCCGAAATTGATCAACCACGACCATAGTCATCTTCAAAACGAACGATGTCATCTTCACCCAAATAAGCGCCGGACTGCACTTCAATAATTTCCAGCGGTAATCTGCCTGGATTCTCCAAACGATGGCGAACGCCCACAGGAATATAAGTTGACTCGTTTTCTGACAGAATAAAGGTTTCCTCACCGCGCGTAACGCGCGCAGTTCCGGTGACCACTATCCAGTGCTCGGCACGATGATGATGCATCTGCAAGGACAGGCAGGCGCCCGGCTGAACCGAGATACGCTTTACCTGAAAGCGCTCGCCAGCATCAACACCTTCATAGCTGCCCCAGGGGCGAAAAACACGGCGATGTATCTGGTGCTCAGTACGCCCCTCAGCCTTCAATCGATTAACAATGGCGCGGACATCCTGAGCCTTCCCCTTATCGGCGACAAGAATGGCGTCGGCGGTCTCAATGACGATCACATTCTCGAGCCCCACCGTTGCCAACAAACGTGACTCAGCGATCAACATCGAATCCTGCGTATCCTCGGTCAAGACATCCCCCTGAATAAGGTTTCCCTGCTCATCGTGAGGCAAAACATCCCAAAGGCTGGACCAGGCCCCCACATCCGACCAACCTGCAGAAAGAGGGATGACGGCCGTTTTTGATTGTGCCTCTTCAGAGAGCGGTTCCATGACCGCATAATCGATTGAATTACTGGGACAGGCAGCAAAGGCAGCCGCATCAAGGCGGAAAAAGTCACCATCAACCTGCCCCTGCTGGTAAGCATCAAGGCAGCTCGTCAGAATTGCTTGCTGAAAGCGCCCGATACCCGCTAGCCAGGTCGCTGCCGTGACAATAAAAATACCGCTATTCCAGAGGTAATCACCACTAGCCAGATAGCCCTCAGCTGTCGTCTGATCCGGTTTTTCGACAAAGCGTGCAATGTCATATACCGCCTCTTTGGCAGCCGCAATCACAGGGCCTTGTTGAATATAGCCGTAACCGGTCTCGGCATGCGCAGGAACAACACCAAAGGTTACCATATAACCCTGTTTTGCCAGGCTGGCAGCCGTCAACAAGGATTGCTGGAACGTCTCAACATTCTGGATCAGGTGGTCGGCAGGCATAATCAACAGGACTGTCTGATCATCCTCATCAGCGGCCCGCAAAGCCGCCAGCGTCGCTGCCGGGGCCGTATTGCGACCAGCCGGCTCGAGCATGATTTGACTATCATCATGTCCGGAAAGACGCAGCTGTTCGGCAACGAGAAAACGATGTTCCTCATTACAAATAACCAGTGCCGGCAAGACCTTGATATGCGTATCCTGGCCGGCAAGCCCGGCCATCCTCATGGCCGTCCCCTGCAACATACTGTCATCACCGGAGAGCGACAACAATTGCTTTGGATAATACTCGCGTGATAGCGGCCAAAGACGACTGCCGGAGCCACCGGAAAGAATAACAGGCTGTAACTTAATCATTATTAGGCATCCAGAGTGCGCCATGATGCGCTGATAAAAATAAATCTCACGCCGCGCATGCGCCACAGCGAGCCCCCAAACTCGCGCGATACTAGCACAGATACCTAGCCCAGACAGCCTTAAAGGCTACCCTGCCCGTCTGCAACCGGTGCAACAAAGCGGGACAAGTGCTGGCAACAGTACCTGCCTCTTAAAAATCAGGAGAATACCTGACGGGCCGAAAGCCAGGGCCATTCCCTCCGTGGAATCTCATCGCAGCGCGCTTTTCTCCCGCGCAATACAGTTGACTCCAGGGGAAACAGCCCTGGCATTTAGCGATTAAATGAACACGAACGCCTTAACGATTTCCCTCAACAAGCGCTTCTACCGTGGTACTTTTCTTTGGCAACCTGAAGCGCAAACGTTGACGATTTTGCTCAACGACAACCCGGCCAATACCGCGCACCTTCAACAGATCCTCTGCCTGGCGAAAGGGCGGATGATCCTTGCGATAGGCAACAATGGCCTCGGCGCGAACCTGGCCTACCCCGGTCAGGGTTGCCAACTGTTGTGCCGTTGCATGATTCACATCAACCGTATCTGTGAAAGCTGCAATCACCGGAGATTGCAGGGAGAAAAAGAATATGAGCAAAACAGCAAAGAACTGATAGCGTTTCATCACGACACCTCCATGTGTCAAGAACCCTCATTTTGGTCGCCACAGGCGGCTGGATAAGCCTTTCCCCCGGCGTCCCCGTCTGGCAGGCCAAGAGCGACCTGCATCAACAAGCTAACACCCTGTTCCCGACAGCGCAATGCGTAGCTATCGCAGGTGGTATATAATCCGCCCCAGAACACCCAGGGATGGATGACAGGAGACGCTGCCAGAGGGCGAGAAAATTCGCCGACAGCCTCCGCGCATTACCTTCATCCTCTCTGAACCAATAACGATAACAACAGATACAACACCGAATGTGTCGGTCGCGCTGCCAACAGCAGACCCTGCATCAGCATCCTAAATGGGGACCAAGAATCAATGGCCAATCAATCGCTGAACAGCTACTCCACGCGTCAAACCCTAACGGTCGAGGGTAAGCAGTATTGCTACCACTCACTGCCGGCTCTCGCCAGTCATGACAGCATTGGCAATCTCGACCAACGACCTTTTGCCCATCGTATCCTGCTCGAAAACCTGCTTCGCCATGAGGACGGAGAAACCGTCAGCAAAGATGATATCGCAGCGCTCGCCACCTGGTCTCCGGAAACATCATCGGAACAGGAAATCTTTTTTATGCCGGCCAGGGTACTG
>JALWQD010000175.1 GCA_026994735.1 Gammaproteobacteria bacterium
AACAGCGACAGTGACTGAACTTTGACATAAGATTGCTGTGCCGCCTGTAAACCCACCATATGCTGATTCAAGCGGGTTACGGCATCGGCATAATCGAGATCGACGAGTTCAGACAGCGACGATTGCAACTGTAGCTCATAGGCATCATTGAGGTCCGCCTGGGTGTCAATGACATTGAGACGGGCCCCGACATCAGCACGAACCTGCCGCATTCCCTCCATTACCTGATCGATATCAGTCAATGCCTGGCCAATAGCATTCGCCCTTTCAGCATTACCACGATCAGAAACATCGCCTTTCTTTAAAGCCGCACTGGCCTGCTGAAGAACAGAAAAAATATCCTCATTGGTACTGGCAGCAATTTCGATACTGTCACCACTGGCAGGCGCACCTGAAACTCTCAGGGTAATGCCAGAAAAAACAATATCCGAGCCTGTTTTGGCAGAATATGTCCCGGATTGAAGGGTATTGCCAGCATTATCGAGAATGTCGTAACTATCCGTTGCCGTAAAGAGAATGCGATAACTTTGCCCTTGGTACTGACTGCTGTCGGTCACTTGTCCGGCCGTGATAATACCGCTACCAGTATTGGCCGGATTGGCCGTTGTCGTAAAGGTACCATTACCATTGCGAATGGCACGAAAAACACGTGTTCCGGAATCGCCAATGGCCAACTGCCGTTCGGCACCAATCTGAACAAAACGCTGACCGCTATCACCGTTATATTGAACAGTGCCTGAGCCATCGACGGCAAAGGGTTGTGCCAGGCCTTGATAACCAGCGAACAGATATTCGCCATTCGCATCCCGGGCATTTGCATAGCCAATGATTTCTTCAAGGCGCTGATCGACCTCTACTGACAGCATTTCTCTGTCCTTATTACTCAAGGTGGCATTGTTGCCCTGCAAAGCCAGCTCACGAACCCGGTCCATGACATTATTGATCTTGTCGAGAACATTCTCTTCCTGACTGAGTCTGTTACGCGCCACTTCGGCATTCTTCTGATATTGTGAAGTTGCTGCCAATGTTTGTTCCAGAGCCAGCACTGCCGTAGAGCCGGCCGGATCATCAGAAGGTTTCTGGATACGCTTGCCGGAAGCAATTTCAAGCTGAGTACGATTCAGTTTACTCTGTTGATCGAGCATGCCATTAAGGGCTGAACGATGCATTTGTGATGTTGATATGCGCATCAAAGACTCCTCCTGAAATGCCTGAAAAATAGACGTTTAATGATCTTCACCGAAATATACCCATCAAGGTATCAAACAAGGTATTGGCTGAATTAATGACGCGCGCTGATGCCTGATAGGCCTGCTGGAAACGGAGAATATCGGCGGCTTCCTCATCAAGATTGACCCCCGACAATGCTTCACGCCGAGATAACGCACTTTCCAGCAAGCTTTCCTGGGCATCCTGACTAATCGATGCCTGTGCCGTTCGGTTGCCAACATCGGCAACGATCTTGCTATAGGCATCGCGCAATCCCGTGCTGCCGGAATCAAACATGCGCTGAATCTCTATTGATGCCAGCTGCAAGGCATTTCTATTATCACTGACACCGCCACGATTACTGCTCAGGGTGAAGCGATCACCCACGAGTGCGCTACCCGATATACTAAAGCTCATGCCCTGGACAAGCAGCCCCGCCGCGGAGGGAAAACTGCCACTATTAACGACACTACCGGCGCTATCGAGAGCGACAAAGGCTTCCGCTGTCGCAGAAAGCGTGATTGCCGCCGTAGCACTGGCCCCGTTCAAAGTGCTGCCAAAATATCCCGTCACTGCATCGCCTGCATCCAGCGGCGTACCACCGAGATCAACCAGGCTCTCGTTAATAGTAATTGGCTGACCGTTAGCCGGATCATTGCTCAAATAGAGATCACCACTTGTCGCATCAACATAGGCACGGACACCGCTCGTACCTTGCTGTGCATTAATGGCGTTGGCCAGGTCTGCCAATGACGGCAATGGCGCGCTCGCTTCATCCTGGCTAATGATCGTCGTGCCATTAATTTGCAGGCGATAGGTGAGTGCATTTGCCCCCCCGGCATCACTGATGGTTGCTTGTACGCCATCGGCAACAGCATTGCCTGTAGCCGCCGTTATGACAGTATAATCACCGGCAACAAAGCTTGCCGGGTCTGTCACGCTAACGGCATTAATCGTTGCTGTGCCGGCATTGCCAATGTCTGCTTCACTGCGCATCGGTGCTGCTGCGGCAATCTTGCGACTGTCATTGAGCGCTACCTGAAAGTTGCCAGCGCCTTGTTTTACCGGCCGGATCAAAAAGCTATCACCTTCCGCCATCGTGCCACTGGCCAGGTCCACCTGAATACCGGCAATCTTCAAGGAACTGGCCGGAAAGCCGCTGACACGGCTCACCTGACCGTCACTCAAACGCGTCAGACTGTATTCCCCGCCCTTGCGTTCAAAGCGATAATCACTATCGGCTAACTGACCTACATCGGTGATCGCAACGGACAAAACGGCAGCAGGAATACCTTGATTATTACTTGCCGGCAAAGCTTCGGCCGTTGGCGGCAGAGTACCACTATCAAGGGCATAGAAAAAATCTTCGCCAACACGTCCATTCAGGTCAAGGCCTTGACGGTGCTGACTATTGAAGGAAGCAGCCAGACCAATGGCAATTTTACCCAGTGTGTTCTGACTCGGGTCAAGTACCTGCTGGCGAAAACCGATTAAACCACCGAGGACACCTCCTTGCATCTGCGATGAAACAATCATCGGACCTTGCGGTGTGTCATAGGCAACTTCCAGACGACTGCCATCATACAGGTTCCTTGCCGCGATCAGTTGCCTCGCTTCACCGGCTGTGACCAAGGGCTGGCCATTACCAATAGAGACATTGACCTGACCATCACTCTGTCTGACAACCTGAGTGGCCGTCTTTTGTGATAACTGACTAATCAATGCCTCGCGCTTATCGAGCAGGTCATTGGGCTGACCACTGGCACTGTTGCTGACTTCAACAATTTGTCTGTTGAGCTGAGCAATCGATACGCTCATCGTATTGATCTCATCAATCGTTGCGCGAATACGAGCATTAACATCATCACCGATAAAGCGAAACTGCTGATCTAGGGCATCAAAGCGGCTTGCCAGTCCCTGAGCCTTGCTCAACAATACCTGACGTTCAGGAATCGATGTTGGAGCATCGGCAACACTTTGAACCGCAGCAAAGAATTCCTGCACACTGGGCAAAAGGCCGGCACTGGGATCGGCAATCAGATTATCGACCTGTGATGACAATGTATGATAAACAGAAGCCTGTTCAACACCTGCCTGGCCATTACGAATTTGCAAGGCACTGAAGTCATCGTAAAGCCGTTTGATTTCGTCAACGCGGACCCCCGTTCCGACAAAGTTATTACCCAGTCGTTGCGGCTCTCTGGCGACCAAATCAGCACGTTGGCGACTATATCCATCCGTATTGACATTGGCAATATTGTGCGAAGCGACGGCTAGCGAGCGTTGTGCTGCCTGCAATCCCGAAACACCGGTTCCATAAATACCTGCAGCCATTGTCAGCGACCTCCTTTCTGAGCGTCAGTCAGACCCGCCTTTGGCATATTCTGACTCAATTGTCGCACCAGCACTTCAGACAGTCCCATGCCTCCCTGGGCACTCAAGCTGGTAGCCAATTGCTGGTCAAACATTTGCTCGTAGAATTTGCTCTGGTCACTGTCAAAGATCCCGCCCTCAGGCATGGCAGCACGCATCTGTTTGAGCATGGTTTGGGTAAACAAAGCTTCAAATTGTTCCGCGACAGCACGTATTGTTTCGTCACCGGCTGGTTGGCGTTTAAGCCTTTCGAGTCCTTGGAAATCACTATAAAAACCAGCTTGTGTCAGGCCTGGATCACTGATTCCACTCATCGTTTCTCACCTTCACATCATGCTCAATTAATTAAATGACAACCAGCTCGGCATGCAATGCGCCGGCAGCTTTCAAGGCCTGAATAATTGCTACCAGATCTCCCGGTGCCGCTCCAACTTCATTGACAGCCGCAACAATACTTTCCAGGGTCACGCCCGGAGCAAATAAAAACATGCGATTTGATCCTTGATCAACCTGAACAGTACTGTTCTGGACAACCTTTGTTGCGCCCTGCGATAACGGGCCCGGTTGACTGACCTGCGGGTTTTCATTAACAGTAACCACGAGACTGCCATGAGCTACCGCCGCAGCCGTTACGCGCACACCTTTGCCGATAACCACTGTTCCCGTACGTGAATTTACAATAACCCGGGCTGAGGCTTCCCCAGGTTCCAGGGTCAGATTTTCAATCAAGGAAAGAAAAATAACGCGTTGGGCCCGTGTCTTTGGTGCCAGTACCTGTACCGAAGTGCCATCAACAGGATATGCCGTTCCTGGCCCTATCGCCATATTAATCGCATCCGCAACACGCCGTGCCGTAGTAAAATCATTTTCGTGCAGATTCAACATCAACTCATCGGCAGTCCCCATTGATGTCGGTGACGACCGTTCAACGCTGGCTCCGTTGGGAACCATGCCGACACTGGGAACATTGACAGTAATTTTGGAGCCGTCATTACCACTGGCACCCAAGCCGCCAACAATCAGGCTACCCTGGGCAAGGGCATAAATCATCCCATCGGCACCTTTTAAAGGTGTCATCAATAAACTGCCTCCACGCAGGCTGGTGGCATTTCCCAATGACGACACCGTGACATCCAGTAGCTGTCCTGGTTTTGCAAACGGAGGCAGTTCTGCGTGTATCATCACGGCAGCAATATTTTTCACCTTGGGATTAACATTTGCCGGCATGGTAATACCGTACTGGGCGAGCATATTCTTCATGCTCTGGACGGTAAACGGTGTTTGCGTTGTTTTGTCACCGGTTCCGTTAAGGCCAACAACAAGGCCATAGCCAATCAGCTGATTGCTGCGCACACCGGCGACACTGGCAATATCCTTAATCCGGTCAGCCTCGGCCACTAACGGTAACAGGAGCAATAAAAAAATGATGCCACGACAATATATTTTCATTAGAACGGCCACCACTCAGTATTAAAAAAGCTCGCTAACCAACCCGCTTCACTGGCATTGGCTACCATTCCGGAACCGGCATAACGAATACGGGCATTGGCAATCAATTTTGACGGTATACTGTTATCGGGACGGACATCGACCGGTCTGACGACGCCTGTCAGTTCAATAAATTCATCCCCCTGGTTTATCGAGATCACCTTGCGCCCGCGAATCTTCAAATAGCCATTTGGCAAGACATCAATAACGACAGCACTGATTGTTCCTGTGAGGCGATTGCTCTGGGCACTTGCCCCTTCGCCATCAAAGCTCTTTGACGATTCCAGGCCAGTGCCGAGATTGGCACCCTGCCCTCCCTGCCAGGGCATGGAGAATGACAATTCCTGGCCAAACAGTGTCGGGTTCTTGACATCAACACTATTATCTTTCTTCGTTGAAGTCGTAGCCTTTTTCGTCGCATCGGTCTTTTCCGACAATTCAACCGTAATAATATCGCCGATATTACGTGCCCGAATATCACCAAACAATAATGAACCGAAGCCCTGTTGATAATAGAGCGAACCATTGCTGCGTTCCGGTGTGGGTAATTCAGGAAAGGGAATTTCGGCAACCATCTCTTCACGCCGGACATCTGTCATTGCGCAACCACTGAGGCTACTTAACAACAATATGAGAATGTAAAAAAAACATCGCCGCCAGCCATAGAATTGGGATAGGATCATAAAATTATCTCTTATATTTAAGATGTTAGAGATTATTATTTATGTACTGGAGCATCTGATCAGTAGCCGAGATCGCCTTCGAATTCATTTCGTAGGAACGTTGCGCTTCAATCATATTGACCAGCTCCTCAACAATATTGATATTCGAACTTTCCAGCGCCCCCTGATTTAATTCCCCGAGACCATTGAGGCCCGGTGTACCCGTCTGTGGACTACCACTGGCAGCGGATTCAGTAAACAGATTTTTGCCTATCGGCTGCAAACCATTAGGGTTGACAAAGTCGGCAAGTTGGACGGTCCCCACTTGTGTCGGAGTGGCCGATCCCTGGGTTGTGATACTGACAATGCCATCAAGACCAATCGAAACATTTTGCGCATCAATCGGAATAGTGATGGC
>JALWQD010000176.1 GCA_026994735.1 Gammaproteobacteria bacterium
CAACGAACCCGGGAAGGTTGGCAGCACAGCGGCATACTCGCCAGAGTCTGATGACGAGTATGCCACTGGACAACAGCCCGATCAGAGTTTCTCTTTGATCCGAGCCTTTTTGCCACGCAATTCGCGCAGATAATAAAGCTTGGCGCGACGAACATCACCACGGCGCTGAACGAGAATGCTCTCAATGCTTGTGCTGTAGGTCTGAAAGACACGCTCAACACCTTCGCCGTGTGATATTTTGCGTACCGTAAAGGCCGAATGCAGGCCCCGGTTACGCTTCGCGATAACGACACCAACAAAGGACTGCAAGCGCTCACGCTCTCCTTCCTTAACCCGTACTTTGACTTCGACGGTATCCCCAGGATTAAACGTCGGGATATCCCGTTTCATCTGTTCAGCTTCGATTTCTTTGATGAGATTGCTCATAACTCTCGCTTCCTCGTTAATAATTCAAACACGGCCCCTTCAGGAGCTGCATTCATCTCAAGCAGACTGACCGGCCTCTGCAAGCAGACAACCGTCAAACTATTCTCTTCTTCTGACGTCGATAACATCGCGACGATTAAAGGCCTTTCTTCCATTCTTCCTGATAAGCAGCAAGCAGTCGCTGCTGCTGCTTATCAAGTTGCAAACGTGCCAGCAAATCCGGGCGTCTCAGCCATGTCCGGCCAAGCGCCTGCTGCTCACGCCAGCGAGCAATAGACTGGTGGTCACCACTCAGTAAAATCGCCGGCACATCGACACCCGCTTCACATTCCGGGCGCGTGTAATGCGGACAGTCAAGCAAGCCCGCAGAAAACGAATCCTGCTCAGCAGAATGCTCGTCACCAAGGACGCCAGGCAATAAACGAACAACGGCATCAACAAGAACCATCGCCGCCAGCTCTCCGCCACTGAGCACATAATCGCCGATTGAAATTTCCTCATCGACGTCGCTCTCGAGAAGGCGCTCATCAACCCCTTCATAACGGCCAGCAAGCAAAATAAGACGGGCCTCACCAGTGGCCAGCTCAGCAATCTTGCTTTGATCCAGCGGTGATCCTTGCGGCGACAAATAAATCACTCGACTGGGCCCCTCTATCGCCTCCCTGGCGGCGCATAAAGCTGCTCGCAGGGGAGCAACCCGCATCACCATACCGGGTCCGCCACCATAAGGCCTGTCATCGACAGTACGATGCCGATCGCTGGCAAAATCCCGCGGGTTCCAGCAATCGAGCGAAAACAATCCACGCTTGACCGCTCTCGCCACAACGCCCGATTCGACAACCGCCCGAACCAAGCCCGGGAACAGTGTTACGATATGGATTCGGTACACGCTAATAATCCGCTCGCCAGTCTACCCGCAAACAGCCTGCAGGAAGGTCAACAGCAATGACAACCTGGTCCCTGACGAAAGGGATCAGGCGCTGCCGGTCACCGTTCACGACAAGCACATCATTCGCTCCTGTGGCAATCATCGAAGCCACCTGACCGAGTCTCTCACCGGCTTCATTGACGACCTCCAAGCCGATCAGCTGATGCCAGTAGTACTCACTCTCACCGGCATCCGGCAATTGTTCCCGGGAAACATATATTTCACTTCCTATTAACAAGCGCGCCCTGTCGCAATCATCATATCCAGGCAAACGTGCGAGCACTGATTTACCCTGCCGGCGACCATCAATAACCGACACCTCCGCAATGACCTGCCCCTGTCGACAAAGCGTCCAGGGTGAGTATGACAAAATGCTCTCACGTTGCTCGGTATAGGAAAAAACCTTGACCCAACCACGCAGGCCATAGACACCATTGATTTGACCAACAAACAGCTTATCTCGAATGCTTTCTGGCACCGTATTCTGCACCGGCCCCGTCATTGGCCTGTCAAATGCGCCCCTGAATCAGGCTGCAGCGGCCTGCTTGACAAGCTTGCCAACACGAGCCGATGCCTGGGCACCACGCCCTAACCAGTGCGAAAAACGCTCCTGATCAATTTTCAAACGCACTTCACTACCACGTGCCTGGGGATTGAAAAAACCAATCCGTTCAATAAAGCGCCCGTCGCGCGGATTACGACTGTCAGTCACAACCACATGATAGAAAGGACGCTTCTTGGCACCGCTACGAGCCAAACGTATGCTCACCATTCGTTTATAAACCTCTTTGATAATAGACTGCACGGCCAAATATCCATGACCGCCCTTAAAAAACGAGCCATTGTACCTGATCAGAGAAAAAAATAAATAGCCATCTGCCAATTGTCGCTCAAAGAAATCCCTTTTCGGATGACCAAGCCATTGTATTCGCGTTAAACTGACGCCCCGGTGGCCAAGCATCCTCGCCCACCGAGCGCCAAAAAAGGAACATCTGAAGTCATTGAGGAGAAAATGAACGGTAAGATGGAAGCGTCTCTAGCAAGGGAAAACCGGGGTAATTTAGTTACCATCACCCAGACTTTCAAGGCCAAACCATGACCTATCAACTATCAAATATCGGCCCCTTGGCAGGCACGGATACCGCCAATATTAACCGACTGAACAACGCGGAGAATGCACGATGAGCGTCACCATCAAAACCCAGGAAGAAATTGACAAGATGCGCATCGCCGGTCGTCTCGCAGGCGAAGTTCTGCGTATGATAGAGCCACATGTCCAGGCCGGAATTTCAACCAATGAGCTTGATCGTATTTGCCATGACTATATTGTCAATGAGCAACAGGCCATCCCGGCACCGCTGAACTACCACGGCTTTCCGAAATCGATTTGCACCTCGGTCAATCATCAAGTATGTCATGGTATTCCCAGCGACAAGCCCCTCAAGGACGGCGATATCATCAACATTGATATCACCGTCATCAAGGATGAATATCATGGCGACACCAGTAAAATGTATGCTGTCGGCACACCGTCTGTTCTTGCCCAGCGAACCAGTCGCATCAGCCACGAATGCCTGGCCATTGGTATTGAGTGCGTGCGTCCGGGGATCCGCTTGGGCGATATTGGTTATGCCATCCAGCAGCATGCCGAAAAAAATGGCCTCTCCATTGTCCGCGAATATTGCGGCCATGGTATCGGCCGGGTTTTTCACGAAGAACCCCAGGTCCTGCATTATGGCGATCCGGATACCGGTCTGCGGCTGGAAGAAGGCATGACCTTTACTATCGAGCCGATGGTCAATGCGGGTAAACGGCATGTGCGCCTGCTCCCTGATGGCTGGACGGTGATCACCAAGGATAGAAAGCCCTCGGCTCAATGGGAGCACACTTTGCTCGTCACTGCCGACGGAGTGGATGTCCTCACTTGCCTTGCTGGTGACACAATTTAATTCCGTCGCGAACTGGCATTTTCAGTTCGCCTGCAAACGAGCCGATAACGCCCATGAACAAACCTTCGCACCCTGCTCGCCGTTACAGCGACCATCCACAAGCCGAAGACGATTTCGAGATTGAACAATTACTCGGAAAAATGGATGTTGCGACGACCGCCACGGCAGACATCATCAAACAGTGCCGGGCCGTTTTGACTGCAGGGCAACAACAACTCGCTGAACGCTTCCAGCAAGGGCAGCGCGCCACCCGTTTGATCCGTCATCAGGCCCAGATTGTTGATGCCCTGATCGTCACCCTTTGGCAGAAAACCCTCGGCAAACTACGGGTACCGACGGCATTGATTGCTGTTGGCGGCTATGGTCGCGGTGAACTTCATCCCGGCTCCGATGTTGACCTGCTGATCTTGATCGACCAGGAAAGCAGCCTCGACCAACTGCAATCAGCGATCGAACAACTGGTCACTCTACTCTGGGATATTGGCCTTGAAGTGGGCCACAGCGTCCGCACCGTCGGCGATTGCCTGCGCGAGGCCAAAGATGATATCACGGTCATCACCAGCCTTATCGAATCGCGCTTGTTGACGGGAAACAATGCCCTTTACAAAAATCTCTGTGAAGCCATCACACCCGAAAAACTATGGCCGGCAGATGCCTTTTTCATTGCCAAATGTGAAGAACAGAAGAAACGTCACCATAAATTTCGCGACACTGCCTTCAATCTTGAACCCAATATTAAAGAAGGCCCCGGTGGCCTGCGCGACCTCCAGGTCATTGTCTGGGTCACGCGCCGCCATTTTGGTAGTAACCTCGAAGAACTCGTCAACCACGGCTTCCTGACAACCCCCGAACATGATGAACTGATCCGCTGCCAGGATTACCTTTGGCAGGTTCGCTATGCTTTACACACGCAGACTGGACGCAACGAAAATCGCCTGCTATTTGACCTGCAAAGAGAACTGGCAATCCAGTTTGGCTATCGCGATGATGAAAATGCCATTGCCGTGGAAAAATTCATGCAGGCTTACTACCGCGCCATTACCAGCCTTAACCGCTTGAATGAAATGTTACTGCAACTCTTCGAGGAAGCCATCCTGCTGACTGGAAATGGCCAGAAAACGCTCTCCCTGAACCGCCGTTTTTGTAATAGCAATGGCTTTCTTGCCGTCAAAGACCCGGCCATTTTCTGGCGCTATCCCTTTGCCTTGCTGGAAGGTTTTTTACTGCTCCAGCAACACCCGGAACTGAAAGGTGTGCGCGCTGAGACAATTCGCCAGATTCGCCACTACCGTCATCTGATTGATGCAGCCTTCCGGGATGACCTCCGCTGTCGCAGCCTGTTTCTTGAAATCCTTCGCCAACCTGCCGGCAAAACCCATGAACTGCGGCGCATGAACCGTTATGGGATACTCGCTGCCTACTGCGTTCCCTTTGCTGCCATTGTCGGGCGCATGCAATATGACCTCTTTCACGCCTATACCGTCGACGAACATACCTTGCGTGTTATCGATAATGTCCACGCTTTCAGCCATGAATCGGCAAAAAAAGACTTCCCCCTCTGTTACCGGGTCATGAACCGTATTCCCAAACGCGAGATTCTTTATATTGCTGCACTGTTCCACGATATCGCCAAAGGTCGTGGTGGCAGCCACTCGCAACTCGGTGCCGTCGATGCCCGTGAATTCTGCCAGACCCACGGACTCAGTGACTATGACACTGCTCTGGTTGTCTGGCTCGTACGCGAACATCTGGTCATGTCGGCAACAGCGCAACAAAGAGACATCGATGACCCGGCAGTCATCGATGAATTTGGCCGTAAGGTCAACGATGAGAATTATCTTAACCACCTCTTCCTGCTGACTGTCGCCGATATTCGTGGCACCAACCCTGACACATGGAATAACTGGAAAGCCAGTTTGATTGACGGCCTCTATAATGCTACCCGCCGCCTCTTTCGCCAGGGACCGGAAAATGCTCTCGACCAACTGGATGAATTACACAGTCGCCAACGGCAGGCGCGCGAACAACTGAGCGACCTTTCCGGCGAAGAAATCAATCGCGTCTGGCGCCGCCTGGATGACAGTTATTTTGTTCGCCACAGTGCCGGCGAAATCACCTGGCATACCCGAACCCTGCATGCCTTCCCTACGCCGAGCAAAACGCAGGTGATGACGCGCAATGACCCCCAGAGAAATATCAGCCAGTTACTGACCTTTGGTCCCGATAGCCATGGCCTGCTGGCACTGATGGCCATTACTCTCGAACGACTGGCACTGAATATCGTCGATGCTCGTATCGTGACCACCCAGGATGGCTTTGCCCTGAATACCTTCGTCATTCTCGACAGCCAGAACCAGGGTCCACTGACAAATGATCACCTCCAGGAAATCGCCGATAGCCTGCGTCAAAGCCTTGCCAACAAGCCACTCTCTATCCAATTGCGACCACAGACACGGCGTCAGCGTCATTTCGTTATTCCCACAGAAGTACTCTTTAGTGATGACCTGCAGAATCGCTATACCCTTGTCCATCTAACGACCGCTGACCGTCCCGGATTGTTAGCCGCCATTACACAGATTTTTGCCGATCAGTCACTGCGCGTATGTAACGCCCGTATCACAACATTTGGTGCCCGCGTCGAAGACACCTTTTATATCACCGATGAAGATGCCAAACCGCTCTCCCAATCCCATCAATTCGATGATCTTCGCCAGCGCATCATCGAATGCCTGGATGCGAGCAACAATGACCATTGACAACCCGGGACAAGGAAACAGACGCTTCAAACCAACTGTCACAGCCCTCGCCCTGCTG
>JALWQD010000177.1 GCA_026994735.1 Gammaproteobacteria bacterium
TAGCCTCTTGCCAGTGTTTGGCACTGAAGAGTTCATTGATGGCATCAAACTCGGCCGTGGCTTCAATACGGCTGCCGGGAACCTGTTGGCGAACACGCAAAAAATGGCTGGCAGCGCGTTCATGTGTCCCCGCCTTGGCAGCTTGCTCACCTTGGCGATAGATAGCCAGGGCGAGATCTTCACGCAGGTCTTGCTTCATGCGGGTTTGCCCAGGCGTTGCTTCGGCTAACGTAAGTAACTGCTGATATGTTTTCTCGGCAGTGGCAAAGGCATGTTCAGAGAAAGCTGACCGGGCCTTGATTAACAGAGCTGTTTGACGTGCTTCTGCGGGCACCGGGTAGGGCCAGTTGATGATTCGCTCGACGGCAGCCATGGCTAAGTCTTTTTTCCCCTCAGAGAGCAATATTTTAGCGCTATGGGCAAGGATGAGGGTTGCTTGTGGGTGGCTGGCAAAAGTATTGATAAAACGCTGGGTACGACGAAAGAATGATTGTGATGTGGTGATTTCTTCGCCTGCTGCCGCGCTCAGTTGTAGGGCTGCATAAGCAGCTTCACCGGCGCGTTTGTCACCAGGATAATGATAGGCAAAGGACTCGTAGGCTTGAATGGCCGCCTGTTTGTCGCCACTGGCATCAAATAATTCTGCCAGTAGGTAACGCATATCGGAGGCTGCCGGGTCGTTATTGAAAAGTTTCAAGTAGTCCCGATAGTGTCTGGCGGCACGTTGATAATCACCTGGCTGGCCGGTTTTTCGGGCCTGCGCATGGGCGTTCTGTGCTTTTTCCCGCAGAAATTTGGAGAGCACTTGGGAGAGATCAGGAAAGTCGCGTAATTCATGTTGTTGCCAGAATCGGCTGTCGGCACCATAACGACGGATGAATGCTTCTTTGCTGGCCTGGGCCTGTAGTTTCTTGTTCAGTTGTAACTGCAGCCGGTAGATACGTATCCAAAAACGGGCTGCGGCCGGCTTGTCCGGGTAGAGTACGGCAAACCGGTGCCAGCTTGCTATTGCTGCAGTGGCATCATCGCGAGCCAGCTGCTGTTGGCCAAGGGCCTCATAGAGGAGTGCCAAATAGCTTGGTTGATGGTCGCCAATCTGTGCTTCGAGAGCCTTTGCACCGCCACGAGATATTATTGTCAGGGCAAGTCCCCGGAGGCTATCTTCAACCAATGGCCGGCGACTGGCTGATAACGACTGCAGGGAGCGTTGACCTTGCCCTAGCAGTGCATCCAGCAGGGAGAGGAAATCACGGCCGGCCTGGTCTGCATCTCCTGTTGCCAACATTGTCCAGGCGAGTTTGTAGCGAGCGTGAAAATAAAAGGGGGTTTTTTCGCCAAGATCAATGACGGCCTGATATGCCGACAGTGCGGCGGTATTATTACCGCTACTGAAATGACCTTCGGCAAGACGGAACAGGGCTTCGGCAAGATAGGGTGTTGATGGTACTTGTTGCGTTAGTATTAACAGCGTCTGCAACATGTGCTCTTTTTCCCCGGCCCCACCATAGGCATGGGCCAGCGCGTAGAGCAGGTCATCACGGAATACCCCGTTTTCATCAATGAGCAGCTTTTGATAGGCATGGATAGCCTTGCGGAAGAGTTTGCGCGCCTGTTTTTCCTTGCCGAAGGAAAGGCTGGTCATTTCCGCTGCGCGTAGATAAAGACTTGCGATACGGCGTTTGGCAATGGCGTTACGAGGGTCATTGCTGGTGGTCTCAGCGAGAAACTTTCGGTAAGCGCGAATGGCTGCGCTTTCTCCTAGATTGCGACCAGGATCGTGAATAATGACTACCGGGTGATCATTGTTGCCGAGTGCAGAACGTTGAGGCTTGGGGGGCGCTGTACTACAGCCACTCATGATGATCAGTGCGGCCAGGCAAATAATAACCGCATTCATAATCCGGACTCGCCCTTGCTGCGCTGATCGAGCATGCGTGCGAGGCCATAACGGGCGGCCAACAGGCTGTCATCAAGAAAACGACCGTATTCTGCTTGTGCTGTTGCTAATTGCTGGCTCATGGCAGTCGCCAGCCGCGAAAGTTGATCTTGCCAGCGATGCTGTAGGCTAGCCGATTCTGTTGCCGGTAATTGTTTTAGCAAAGGTTTCAGTTGCTGCAGGCGTCGCCAGGCGGTACTGGCATCCTGAAAGTGCCTGTTGCTGATTTCTTCGAAAACATATTCACCACCGGGAATACTGTCGATGAAGTCCTGCTCTGTTAATGACTCTGCCGCCGGGATTTTAGTTGGCCAGTGCGATTGTTGCAGCTGTTGGCGAGCCAGTGCCAATTGTTTTCGGGCATGTGTCAATTGCTTGATGGCATCACGGTAGCGTGTCACTGCTTCATCAAGGGCCGCAATGTGTGCCAGGGCATAGGGCAGTGCGAGTAGAGCATTGGCAATGAATGGGTTGACTGGCAAACGGGATATCGCCGCGTCCCAGTGACGGATTGCCTGACGAGGATGGTTGTTTTGCCATTGTGCCCGGCCAAGGAGGTAAAGGGCTTGTTCGGCGTCAACGCTATCGCTGCTGACATGTTGCAATATAGTAATGACTTGCTTGTAACGATGATTGTTGAAATGCATTTGTGCCAGAGTGATGCGGGTATGCTCACGTAGTGCGGCTGTGGCTGTGGTATCGGAAATGATGCCTTCAAGTAGTGCCATGCTCTGTGCTGGCGATTTATTTTGATAGAGTTGCGCCAGCAGGTAACGGTCGAACGGCGTCGGGGTATCTATTTTTTTAAATAACTGCAGTGCTTGCTGCGGTTGCTGGGCGGCATAAGCAATTGCTGCCTGCAGGGACAGGACCTGTTGTTTCCAGCGTTTGTTTCTGGTTTTTGGTAGTGCCGCCGCCGCGGCTGTCAGATCGCCTCGATTCAATAGCAAGCGCGCCTGCCGCAGTTGTGCCGGATGCAGCATGCTTGAGTTACTTCTGGCACGAAGCAGTTTCCCCGCCAGTGATAACAAGCCGCTGTCCTGTAGTCGCGCAATCAGACGACCATAGGCAGCAGATGGCAGCGTCTGCTTTTGTTGCTGCGTCAGCAGGGTAATGGTCTCTGCGATTATGCTGTCAGTGCCTGTTACTGGTGCAGTACGCCTCTCCGCTGTGGCTGTGATGATCTGTGTTTGCAGCGTTTCAATCGTTGAAACAGGATTGTTCGCTGCGAGACTATTTGTTGTCGTCAGGGCGATCAGTAGCCAGCCAGTGAGTAGTGGGTTCTGTCGGTATTGTTTATTCATCTGTTTGCGCAAGCGGTGTCATGGCGCCGGATAATGCGTCCGATCGTCGCCTGATGGAGACCAAAAAATTCGGCTATCTGTTGATAACTATAGGCGCCGGTAGCATAGGCTGAGATGATAATGTCATCGCGGTTACGGAATTGGCGGGCCAGTGTTTCGAGTTGGGGCGCTGGCGCCCGTCGTTGTATCCGGGGGATGGCTTGAGCATTTCGGTAACGTCCCGCTGCTTGCTGGCTTGCATGGACAAACTGGTCGTCACCGAGGTAAATCTGTTGTCGCAGTGAAGTCCAGATCGAAGGCAGGCCGACACCTGCAGCGACGTAGTTGCTAAAGTCAGCGACAGAAAATTGTTGCTGGAGTTGTTGTCTGACCGTGGTCAGGGTCAGCCATAACGGTGCGATTCTATCATCGACCATGGCATGATAGCTGCTCCAGGGCCATTCTGCGGCTGAGTGAGTCAGGTGCAGGCGAACAGGGTTGAGAATAATATGGCGGGCAAGGTCGAGAAGAAAGGTCTCCTTGTCAATGAGGATGCTTTTGAAACGTCCCTGGAAAAGGTGGCCGCTACGCTTGTGGCGCCGGTTACTTGCCTGTGTATAAATGCCATTCAGTTGCCGCATGCCTTGGGAAAGATTGGCTCTAGTGGTTTCGATAAGCAGGTGATAGTGATTGTCCATCAGGCAATAGGCATGACAAAACCAGTGATGGCGCTGGATGACTTCGGCCAGGGTCTGGAGAAAGTCATGGCGATCACGTTCATCTTCAAAGATGTTTTCCTGGCGGTCGCCGCGGGAGGTGATGTGGTGGACGGCGCCAGGGTATTCGATGCGCAGAGGTCTGGCCATGATCTAACGTTACCTGAGAAGGCGCCATGTTACAATGCGAGACCTGACCCCGTAAGAATGGCTAAATATTGCCTGTTCTCTGCTAACCGTGTCAGCGGGATGATGGCCTGAGAATATTTTTTTGCTGTCGCTCCTGTGGTCGTGGCAGGCGGTTACTTTAATGTAGGGAATGACATGGCAAAGATTGTCATTGCACCAGATGCCTTCAAAGGGACATTGACGGCAGCGGCGGCAGCCGCTGCGATGGCCGATGGATGCCGGCGGGCAGCTTGCCAGGACTATCGGTTGTTGCCGCTGGCCGATGGTGGTGAAGGTACGCTGGCCGTTCTTGAGCAACAGCTGGATGCGGTGGAATGGCATCATGGCCGTCATGGTGAGTGGTTGTCATGCCATCTTGATGGCTGCAGGACGGCGATTATCGAGTCGGCGAATGTGATTGGCTTTTGTTTGCCCGTGATGCGCTCACAGGATGTATTGTCACGGTCCTCAGCAGCGCTCGGTGAACAGCTGCTTGAAGCCCTGGATAGTGGTGCGCAACAACTGATTGTTGCTCTTGGGGGGACGGCGACAGTCGACGCCGGGCTGGGCTTGTTGCAGGCTCTTGGTGCTGTTGTCCGTGATCGACGAAGCGGACAGGTTTTGGCGAATGACCTGGCTGCATTGTTGTCTGCCGAGGCGATTGATATCGATCTTTCTTTACTGGACCCGAGATTGCAGGCGCGCCCCTTGACGGTCCTGGTGGATGTCGATGCTCCTCTTTTGGGGTTAACGGGCGCAGCTCTTTGCTATGGGCGTCAAAAAGGCCTGGCAGAGGATTTGTTGCTGTCAGCCGACGGGGCTTTGCGGCGTTTTGCTGATGTCTGGGAAGCTGCAGGCCATGATTGTTGTCGCCATCGTGCCGGTGCCGGTGCCGCTGGCGGGCTGGGTTTTGCGCTGGCAATGCTTGGCGGTGAGCTGGTTATGGGTGCTGATTGGATGATGGCTCGGTTGGCCCTGGCTGAGAACCTGGAGAAGGGGGGGTGGTTGTTGACGGGAGAAGGCCATTCTGATCACCAGACATTGGCTGGAAAACTCCCCTGGCAGGCAGCTGCAATGGCGCGCCAGCATGGCGCCAGGGCGATCCTTATTTCCGGCGTCATTGATGTCGCCGTCAGGCAAGCATTGAGCATGAGGTTCTGGTCGCTGATTGAGGCCCCGGGCAAGGAAGATGCCGCAGAAAAACTGGCCAGAGCGGTGCATCGGGTGTTGCGGATTGAGACAGCGTCCGGGAGAGGCTGCTAAGATAGCCCGGCAGAAGAAAAGACATCTGTATTATGTGCTATAAAAAATGATATTCGGACAGGATCTCTATGCGTACACGTTCTCTCACCCTGATTGCCCTGCTGCTGTTATGTTTGCTTACTGCCTGCGGACAGCGCGGGCCTCTCTATCTCCCTTCCGAAACAGATGCCGCAGTGGCTGTTGAACTTATAGAAGTGGCGGCTTGATATGGACCATTTTGATTACCATCAAGGCCGGCTTTATGGTGAAGGTGTGGACCTTGAGGCATTGGCTGAATTAGTTGGCACGCCTTGTTATGTTTATTCGCGAGCAACGATTGAGCGCCATTGGCGTGCCTTTGATACCGCCCTTGGCGATCATCCACACCTGGTTTGTTATGCTGTCAAGGCAAATAGCAACCTTGCTGTGCTGAACCTTCTCGCCCGGCTTGGGAGTGGTTTTGATATTGTCTCCGGGGGGGAGCTTGAGCGCGTTCTGAAAGCAGGCGGTGATGCCCGCCGGACGGTCTTTTCCGGTGTCGGCAAGTCAGCAGAGGATATTCGTTTTGCGCTGCGCGTCGGTATTCGCTGTTTCAATGTTGAATCGTTGAGTGAACTCGAACGTATTAATGAAATTGCCGCCGATATGGGCCGTCGGGCGCAGATTTCATTACGTATTAATCCCGATGTAGACGCCATGACGCACCCGTATATTGCGACGGGCTTGCGTGAGAGCAAGTTCGGTATT
>JALWQD010000178.1 GCA_026994735.1 Gammaproteobacteria bacterium
GTCGCTTTATCATTGGGTCAATGATGGCTTGATGGCCATTTTCTTTTTATTGATTGGCATGGAGGTCAAGCGGGAGATTCTTGTTGGCCATCTTTCTTCATTGCGACAACTTGCCTTGCCTGCCTTTGCGGCGCTTGGTGGCATGCTTGTGCCGGCACTGATCTATCTTGCCTTCAATTATGACCATTCCCTGGCAGCGAATGGCTGGGCGATCCCGACGGCGACGGATATTGCCTTTGCTTTGGCGATTCTATCGTTGCTCGGCAAGCGGGTGCCGGCTTCACTGAAAATTTTTTTGATGGCTCTGGCGATCATTGATGATCTCGGCGCAATCATTATTATTGCGCTGTTTTATACCGTTGAGTTATCGACATTATCGATTTCGATGGCCTTTGCTACCCTGGCAATACTGATTGCTATGAATCGTTTCGGTGTCGTTTACAAGAGCGCTTACATTATTGTCGGTAGCATCCTCTGGCTCAGCGTTCTCAAGTCGGGTGTTCATGCAACACTAGCGGGTGTTGCGCTGGCCTTTACGATTCCGTTACAGGGAAAAAACGAGCAGGGACAGACAGTTTCACCGCTACGTGAGATTGAGCATTCCTTGCATTATTGGGTCGCCTTTTTGATTTTACCGCTGTTTGCTTTCGTCAATGCCGGGGTCGATGTGAGGCAAATTTCATTCGCGCAAATGACCGGTACTGTACCTCTGGGTATCCTGCTGGGCCTGTTTTTAGGGAAGCAGCTGGGTGTCTTTGGCTTTAGTTGGCTGGCAATCAGGTTCAGGTTGGCGAGCCTGCCTGAGGGCAGTCGCTGGTGGCAACTCTACGGTGTTTCGGTGCTGACAGGGATCGGTTTTACGATGAGCCTGTTTATCGTTTCGCTGGCTTTCAGCGACGACAGGGCGTTTCAATTTACAGATAAGCTGGCGATTTTGTTCGCGTCGCTATTCTCCGGTATTTTGGGATACAGCGTACTCAGGTCGGCATCGGGTCGCTGAAAAACAGGAGCCAATCAATGGGCGTAATGATCGATGGCTGCTGGCATGGCGATGCAGGGGCCTGGGCGAGCCAGGATGGCCAATTTCGGCGCGAAGCAGCGAAGTTTCGCAGCGCAATCAATGATTCTCGCCACCCTGCCACGGCGGGTCGCTATCACCTCTATGTTTCACACGCTTGTCCATGGGCGCATCGGACACTGATTTTGCGTAAGCTCAAGGGGTTGGAAGCAATCATTCCAGTAACGACCGTACACCCGCATATGCTGCGTAACGGCTGGGAGTTTCGGCCTGCAGCAGAGCCGCTTTATGGTTATCGTTATGTCTACGAACTCTATGCCCGGGCACAGCCAGATTATAGTGGTCGTGTGACTGTGCCGATTCTCTGGGACAAAATTGAGGAGACGATAGTCTGTAATGAATCGGCAGAGATTATGCGCATGTTCAACAGTGCTTTTGATCATCTGACAGGGAACAAGGAAGACTATTATCCGCTACATTTACGCGCAGATATTGATGATATCAATGCCTTTATTTACAAATATATCAATAACGGGGTTTATCGTTGTGGTTTTGCCAATGAGCAAAATGCCTATGAGAGAGCCTTTGAGGCTTTATTTTCTGCTCTCGCCAGGATCGAGCAGCGTCTGGCCACACGGCGTTACTTGCTTACACAGGGCCAGACAGAGGCCGATTGGCGTTTGTTTACAACGCTGCTGCGTTTTGATGCTGTTTATTACAGTCATTTCAAATGTAACCGACAGCGGATAGCCGATATGCCGAATCTTTGGGCTTACCTGCGTGACCTTTACCAGCAGCCGGGTATTGCCGAGACGGTTGATCTCGAACAGATCAAGGCACACTATTACTCTAGTCATCCCGCCATTAATCCAACCCGGATTGTCCCGAAAGGGCCGCTGCAGGACTTCTCCAGCCCACATGGTCGTGAGAGCCTGGCTTGCTGAGCGGTGATAGTTGCCCTTAAAAAAGTAGCCGTCGCTGCATTTGCGCGCGCAGTTGCTCTTTAAACGCAGTAAATTGCGTTTCTTATGGTGCTCAAGTATTTAAAAGTGTCCATCTATTTTGTTTCAAGCCGGGATGAAGCGCAGAGCGAGGCCATTATTGCACCAGCGTTGCCCGCTTGGCTTGGGCCCGTCCTGAAAGACATGTCCCTGATGGCCGCTACAGCGGGCGCAATGGTATTCCGTGCGCGGGAGGATCAATGCGAAATCTGTTTTTGTCTCAACATGGTTGCTGATGGTCGTGAAAAAGCTTGGCCAGCCTGTGCCGCTATCGAATTTCATCGCTGACTCAAAGAGTGGCAGGTCACAACCGGCACAGACATACTGTCCGACCCTTTTTTCCTTATTAAGGGGGCTGGAAAAAGGGCGCTCTGTTGCTGCCAGGCGCAGGATGTCATAGCGTTCACGGCTCAATCGTCGCCGCCATTCATGGCTGCTCAGGACGATTTTTTCTATCGTTTCGGTGGTGCTATCGTTATTGGCAGAAAGCTGACGAATAGCGCTCCCTGGCAAGGCAGCCAAGGCAGCAATGCTGGCGATGAAATGGCGTCTTTTCATGATGGACTCCCGTCGTTTTGTCTGACTGTTGCCTAAAGGCTAGCAGATTGCCCGTTCTTGCGCCGGGAGCAAATATCATCAATCCATAACATCGCAGTGACTACGGTAATTTTTTTCATCTCTCTGCAGTTGTGATGAATTAGTGATATTTCCGTGATTCTGACGTGAAGTCGCTAGCTGACAATCATTGCTCCAAATCAAGCATTGACTGAGGGAGATGATGATGAAAAAGAGACAAGGTATGACCTTACTGGCTGCGGCGACCCTTTTTTCAGGGGTGGCGATGGCTCAGGATTTAACCATCAAGGTAAGCAATCTGACGAGTGGGATGTATTTTACACCGTTATTGGTCAGTGCTCATGATGTCACAAGCCGTTTGTTTATGGCCGGGAGTCCCGCTACGGCGAGCCTGCAGGCGATGGCAGAAGGGGGCAATATTTCTGGTCTGGTGAGTGACCTGCAGGGGCTGGGTGCCGATATCAGTGAGAATCCGGCCGGTGGTTTACTGGCACCAGGAGCGAGCACAACCTTGACAATGACGACCCAGGCAGCCAACACGCGCCTGTCTCTGGTGGCTATGTTATTGCCAACCAATGACGGCTTTGTTGGTGTGAATAGTTTATTGTTGCCGACAGCTCCGGGCACTTATCACTATGCCCTGAATGCTTATGATGCCGGTACCGAAGCCAATGACGAAATTGTTAACGGTGGTGGTGCGCCAGGTGTTGCTGGAATTCCTGCCGACCCAGGGGGGCGTGCCGGTACAGGCGCTACGGGCGTGACAACCACCGAGGCCAATACAACTGTTCATATTCATCCGGGTAATATCGGTGATAGCAATGCCAGTGGCGGCAGTAGCGATGTCGATAATCGTGTTCATCGCTGGTTAAATCCTGTCGCTGAACTTGTCATTACCGTCAATTAGGGGGTGATGCATGAGGTATTCAGCGATTTTGCTTCGGGGCCTGATGCTGGTAGCGGTTGCTGCTCTGGTGCAGGGTTGTAATAATTCCAGTGATGTCCAGCCGCGGACATTCGAAATGAGTGTTAGCAACCTGACGACGGCGCAACCATTATCACCGGTAGCGGTTATCCTCCACGGCGCGGGCTATCATGCCTTTAATATTGGCGCGCCGGCATCGACAGCGCTGGAACAGTTGGCGGAAGGAGGTGACAATAGTGCTCTGCTGGCAAGTTTGGCCAATGACGATGCCGTATTTGTGCGTATGTCTGCAGCAACGGCTATCGTACCCGGTGGCAGTGAGACCTTTTTGGTTAGTTACAACACGACTGAGCCACATCTAACGCTTGCCGCTATGCTGGTCAATAGCAATGATGGTTTTGCTGCTCTTGACAGTATTGATCTTGCGGCTATGGCGGTTGGTCAGCAGGCTGTCTACTATGGGCATGCCTTCGATGCCGGTACCGAAGCCAATAGCGAGACAGCGGCGACATTGCCCGGTCAGGGAGGGGAAGGTTTTAATGTTGATCGGGATGATCGTGACTGGGTTGCTGTTCATGCCGGTATTATCAGTCAGGATGATGGTTTGCCGGGATCTTCATTGAGTGCCGCGCATCGTTTTGATAACCCGGTCATCAAGGTGCGTATCAAACGCCTGCAATAATCGTCTGAGGAGGCCCGTCTGGTGAAATACAAGGCCCTGATCGTTGAGGACAATGCAGAAATTGCCTCTTTAGTGCAATTGCATCTACGTGATATCGATTGCCAGGCAGAGATTGCAATGGATGGTCAGCAAGGGTTGGACTGTTTTGCCAGCGGGCGCTACGACCTGGTCATACTGGATCTGATGTTGCCAGAAATGGATGGTTTGGAGGTCTGTCGCCGTTTGCGCCAGAGTGGCGACTATGTGCCAATTATCATGTTGACCTCGCGTTCATCTGAGATTGACCGGGTACTGGGGCTGGAGGTGGGCGCTGATGATTACATCAGCAAACCGTTCAGCATTCCTGAATTGCTGGCTCGATGCAAGATCCAGTTTCGTCATCTTGAGGCACGACAGCAGGAAGACGCTGTCAGCCCGGAGCATTTGCGCATCAGCCACGGCCAGTTGTTGATCGATGACGCTCGTCACGAGGTTCAGCTGGCCGGCAAGGTGGTTCAACTGACGGCCAAGGAGTTTTCCTTGTTACTCCATTTCGCCCGTCATCCTGGGCGGGTATTTACCCGTATGCAATTACTCGAACAAGTCTGGAATTATCGTTATGCAGGCTATGAGCATACGGTCAATTCACACATTAACCGTTTGCGTAACAAGATTGAAACTGACCCTGCGAAGCCGCATTTTATTCTTACGGTATGGGGCGTCGGCTACCAGTTCAACGAGCATTGCTGAATGCTTGTGCGCACTCTTTATGCCCGCCTGGCACTGAGCCTCTTTTTATTGTTGTTGATTGTTGGTGGGCTCTATACGGCGATTATTTTTTCCGCCAATCGTCATACGCAGCAAGAAATTGACCAACGACTGAGCCTTGATTTGGCCAGGCAGCTGGTTGAAGAACGCCATCTGGTGGTTTCCGGCGAGCTTGACCAGTCAGCGCTAAAGGCTACCTTTAGCGCTTATATGGCGATTAATCCGAGTATCGAGATTTATCTTCTCGATCTCGAAGGGCAGATCCTTGCCTATTCGGCAGATCCCAATAAGGTAAAACGGACACGAGTGAATTTAGCACCAATCAGAGCTTTTCTCGGTGGACATCGATTGCCGCTGCTGGGGGATGACCCGCGCAGTCTGGGGGTGCAAAAGATATTTTCGGTCACTCCAGTGCCACAAGAGGAGACGCCTGAAGGTTATCTCTATGTTGTTCTTCGTGGCGAAAAATACGACGATATTGCCGGTTATATTCGCGATAGTCTTTTTTGGCAGCAGAGTATTTGGGCCCTGCTCGGTAGTCTGGCACTGGGGTTGTTGGCAGGTTTGCTGCTGTTTTATCGCATGACCCGGCGTCTGAACCGGCTGAGTGCCGATATGGATCGTTTTCGCCAGTGTGATTTTGTTGTCCATGAGCCGCAGATCAGTCTGCCAGAAGGTGGCGATGAAATTGATGAATTGGGACGCACTTTTAATGAAATGGCGGCACGTATCGTCGACCAGCTTGAGGAACTGAAGCGACAGGACAGGTTGCGGCGTGATCTGATAGCCAATGTCTCACATGATTTACGCACGCCGGTAGCGATTCTCAATGGTTACCTTGAAACCATGGTGATGAAGGATGAGGCGCTGGCCGCTGAAACCCGGCGCGATTATTTACAGTCTGCCTTGTTGAGCAGTGGTCGGCTGACGGCGCTGATTAGTGATCTTTTTGAACTCGCACGTCTCGATGCGCCCACAGAGTCGGCGCAGCATGAGCAGTTCAATGTTGCCGAATTGGCGCAGGATGTGCTGCAAAAATTCAAGCTGCAAGCCAATGATCGTGGTATTGACCTGCAG